>CAINDV010000502.1 GCA_903847485.1 uncultured Verrucomicrobiota bacterium | reverse complement strand
GCTGCGGGCGACGCTGATCGCGCTGCGGGCACAACGCGTCGGGCATCTGAGCTGGCCCGTCCTCTTCGAACAGTCGGCCCGTCACCCCGCCTTCCCCTTCCGCCTCCTCACCAAAACCACCACCATATGAAAAGACCTTGGGCGATCAAGTGCCAGCCTGAGTGGCCATTGTGACTCTCGCCGCCTTTGCCGATCTGGATGGTAGATTTGACTTCCAAGCCAGCGGCCTTTCCGCCGTCCCTCACTAAGGGATTGATGAGGTCTGGATACGCTTGGTCGGAGTTGTGTTTGTAGGGTGAGTGGTCATTCAGGGCGTCGCAGAAGACATTCGAAACCAGACCGCTGAAGTTGTTGCCTTGAATGTATTGGGGCAGCGGCTTAGCTCCCGAGGCGATGAGATTAGCGTTGATGCGAGCAATGAGGCTCTGGGTGGCGTTCATCGCCGTTTCAAGATGCTCGACTCTCATGCCAGGCGGGAGCGGCACTTGTCGCCGAAAGTAACTGGCATTCACAAACGGTGGAGCCGCTTCCTGGGAGGCAAAGGCGTCGGTGACAAGTTGGGCCACCGAGCAGTCCAAGGCAGTCGCCAGAGACTCCAGCACGTTAATAGAAAAGTTCTCGCGGCCATTTTCCAGCCCTGATAAGAACTGGTAGGAAATGCCGGTTTTGTTGGCGATTTGGTCCTGAGTCAGCCCCTTACGTTCACGTAAGCGGCGGGCGTGGCTGCCTATGGCGGTTTTCGCGTCCATTTCTAATTTAGTTGATACCAAAATTGGGCTTGCTTGTCTTTCGCCTATACTTGAAATTTGGGCGTTGCGTATGTATCAGCTTGTCCATGCCCATTGCTTCCAGTGGCTGCGCGAATGCGCGCCCCAATCGCTACAGGCCGTTTGCACGGACCCGCCCTACGGGGTGTTGGAGTTCACGCAGAAGGAAATGACCAAGCTGCGTGCGGGGCATGGGGGCGTCTGGCGTCTCCCGCCAACCATCGGCGGCAGCCAGCGCGACCCTTTGCCGCGTTTCACGGTGCTGACCGAGGCGCAGAAGGCTGAGTTGAAGCGGTTCTTCCATGAATGGGGAACTTTGCTTTTACCCGCCTTGGTGCCCGGAGGTCATGCCTGCGTGGCGGGGCATCCTATCCTTCAGCCGTTGGTGCAGATTGCGATGGCTGAGGCCGGCTTCGAAATTCGTCCGACCATCATGCGGCTCTATTTCAGCTTCCGCGGTGGGGATCGCCCTAAGAACGCGGAACAAGAATTCCTGGAAGTCTGCGTAACGCCAAAGGGTGCGTACGAGCCGTGGATGTTGTTTCGCAAGCCTATCAGCGAGCGGACGGTCGCAGACAATCTGCGCCGATGGAAGACGGGCGGGCTGCGCCGACTCTCGGCGGGGAAGCCACTACAGGACGCGATTCCCAGTGGACGCACGCCGGCCCGTGAAGCAGCGATTTCTGACCACCCCTGCCTGAAGCCGCAGCACTTCATGAGAATCATGGTCCGCGCGCTCCTGCCGCTGGGTGAAGGAACCGTGCTCGACCCGTTCATGGGTTCGGGTTCGACCATCGCGGCGGCCGAAGCCGTCGGTTACGACTCTATCGGGATCGAGATTGACCAACAGTTTTTTCACTTGGCGAACGAAGCCATTCCGCAATTAGCCAAGCTCTACCCACATTACCGGGGCGAGGACACCGCCTTGGAAGTAAGTTACACGGAACAAGTCCCCGTCAATAGAGCACAGATAGACTTTGCGCTGGCAGAATGCCCTTCCCGAAGTGCTACGAAACGCCGCGCCTGACAGTTCGCCGAGCCAAAGGGGATGTAAGACAAGAACTATCGGTCTTAGTTCACCAGTGACTCGTTTCCCACTAGGCTCTACCGCCAAAGAGCGAGCAACCGGTCGAGTTGGGCGGCCAGCACAAGGCGGTCGCCGTCGTTCCAAAGGACGTGGTCCGCCGGTGCCATTTTCTTCTCCAGCGGAAGCTGGGCCTGTTGGCGCTGGGCGATTTGTTTCTCCGACCATCCGCGGGACAACAGGCGCGGGTGTTGAATCGCCGCCGAACAGCCTACGCATACGGTCAGGTCAAGCTCAGCCTGCGCCCCGGTCTCGAAGAGCAAGGGAATGACTACGACGGCCAGCGGCACACCCTCGGCACACCAGCGGGCAACCTGCTCCTGCCAGAGTGCGCGAATTCGAGGGTGCAAAATCGCCTCCAATTGCCGACGAGCAACCGCGTCGGAAAACACCTTCTCCGCCAGCACCGCGCGCCGCAGCGTGTGGTCAGCGGCGAAGACTTCGTCCCAAAACGCAGCGCGAATTTCCGCCAGCGCCGGTTGGCCGGGAGCGGTTACTTGGCGCGCTATTTCATCAGTGTCCACCACACACACACCACGCTGGCGAAGCAGGTCCGCAGCGGTGCTCTTGCCCATGCCCAGGCCGCCGGTAAGGCCGATGGTTTTCATCAGGATGTAAGGTTAGAAAAAAAACCGCTCCAACCGCTGGGAACGCGGCGGGAGCGGCGGTGAAAGTGTCCGGTGGCGCTTAGTGCTCGCGCTGAGCACGATAGAAGCGGACCGGCTGGCCGGGGGCGGTGTCATCCGTGAATTGCAGCTTGCCATCGGTGCCGGTGGTGGTGGTAGTAAGCGGCGACCAAGTTACAAGGTCGCTGGAGACAAGAATGGTGTAAGTCATGTCCGGCTCGCCGGTGAGCGTGAGCGTGAAGGTCTGGCTAGCGGGGTCGAAGCTGCCGCTCAACGTCGGAGCCGGGGGCACCACTATCGGCGTGAAGAGCGTGAAGAGGTTGTTGCCCAAGTTCAAATCCGTGGCGGCAGCGTAGGCCGTAGCCGCACTGGTCAACGTCGGTGCCGCGGACGGCGACGGCACTAACACCACCGTGAGGATGGCGGAGTCTCCGGAGGGCAGCGACCCGAGATCGCCCAGGAGTTGGCCGCCACTGTTGGTCACCGTGCCCTGCGAAAGCGTTGCCGAAATCAAGGCTACGCCGACCGCGAGAGTGTTGGTGAGCATCACCCCGGGGGCAGTGTCCGGGCCGGCGTTAAAGACTAAGAAAGTGTTAGTCAGGAAACTCCCCGCATCGGCCGTGACCGGGGTGCTGTTACCAGTAACCACGAGGTTAGCCGCCGGCGTGAGCGGCGAGACAGTGGAAATCTCCAGGGACCAACCCGCGAGGCTGCCGGCGTCGCCGGGTGATCCATCCACGATGTAGAGCTTCCAGACGCCGTTGGGATTGAAACCGTTGTATTCCACTAACTGCGGCGGATAAGGCCCGGCCGGGGCGGGATAGGGGAAAGGTGTGTTGCCGTAGTTAGTCGGCTTGAAGGTGCCCGATTGCAGCGACGCGCTCTGCGGCAACGAGGCGTCCGCCACGTCATCGAAGCTGAGAGTCACATTGGTGGCCGAATGACCATAGCCGGCTGCGGACATAAGCCGCACGGCCTGACCCGTGGGCGAGACGAGCAGCACGTTGACGTCGGACGGAAAGCCGTGAGTTAGATTGCTCAAGGTAACGGTAACCTTACTGACTAATCCCATCATACCACTCACCGTGATGGAGGAAGGATAAGGCCGCGCCGCGCCGTGGTCGGGGATAGCCACGGGAACCACGCTGGTGAAGCGGGTGGCGATGCCAGGCATGTCGAGCACGAAAGCGGCGGTGCCGAGATCGTTGCTGCCGTCGGAGAGTGCGAGGGTGGCCAGGATGGCGGTGGCGGTGGAACTGGCGGTGAAGGTGAACTGGCGGGCCGTCGCCGGGCCGTCGGGAGCGAGGACACCGAAGGTCTGGTTGGAACTGGGAGCCGTCACGCCGCCGGTGGGCAGGAGCCGGGCGGCAAGACTGGTAGTTTGCACCTGGCCGGTGTTCACCAAGGAGAACGACATGGTCACTGTCTCGCCCGGATTGATCACGCCGTTAGGCGGGAGGTGGCTTTGGCCAACGAGGGTGGAACCGGCGGGCGCGATGACAGGCATCGGCTGCGTCGCGGTGGTCACCACGGTGGCTTGGTTCGGAGCATTAGTGTCGCCAGAAGTGGTGCAAGCCACGACAGTATTGGTAAGTTTGCCAGAGCTAGTGACGGTGGTCTTGATGACCACGACGCCACCCGCGCCGGGGGCCAAGTCGCCAAAGTCGCAGATGACCTGCTGTCCGATATTGGTGCAAGTGGCGTTAGTGCCGAAGGCGGAAACTAAGGCCACGCCGGCGGGAAGGGTATTGGTGGCCAGCGAGTCGAGGGCAAGCTGCGGGCCAAGGTTGGTCACGGTGAGGGTGTAAGTCAGGTTGCTGGTAACGATGGCGTTCGTCGGCGCGGCGAGCGTCATCAATAAGTCGGCTTGCGGCAGGAGGCTGGTTATGGTCGCAGCCGCGTAGTTGTTGGCCGGATTAAGATCCACTTCGCTGGAGAACACACTGGCGCGGTTAGTGATGGAGAACACGCTGGCGAGATTGGTAACAAGCCCGGCAGGCGGCCTGGGCACGACAATGTTGGTGATGGTGGCGGTGCCGCCGGCGGCAATGGCCCCAAGGTAGCAGATAACTGTGTTGCCGTTGGTAAGTACCGTTCCCTGCGAAGGCTTGACCGAAACGAGCCTGAGCGAGGCGGGTAGGACATTGGTGAAGGTCGCGTTAGCGCTGAGGTCTGGCCCGGCGTTCTGAACGGTGAACCGGTAAGTCAGCGCGTCGCCCGCCCACACCGGATCGGGGGCCGCCGTCACCGCCAACGAAAGATCGGCGATTTGATTGACCGGGAAGATAGTCTTGATCTGGAGACTCCAGCCGTCGGTAATCTGGCCGTCATCGCCCGCCGAATCATCCAGCACAAACAGTGACCAAGTGCCGTTGGGGTTGGCACCGTTGAAGACGGACAACGCGGTGCCGTAGCCATTAGTCGGCGCGGGCGACGGGAAGGTCACCGCCGGCGCATAAGCCGCCGGGCGGTAGGAGCCACTGTTGTAATTGCCCTCCGGAAGCATGGTCGAAGCGGTGGCGTCGAGAGTAACGGTGTTGACAATGGGGCTGGTGTCGGCGGAAGTGCCGCCAGCATGAGACATGAGCAGCACCTTCTGCCCGTTGGGACCGACGAGTAGGACGTTGATGTCGCTGGGGGAGGTGTGGCTAAGATTGGACAGAGTGATGGCGACGTTGCCCACCACACCAGTAACGCCAGAGACATGGATGAGCGACGGATAAGGCGTGGCCGGTCCCGATTTGGGGACCGGGACGGGAGTGATAATGGCAGCCGGGTTGGCGAAGGACGTGACGACCGGCAGGTTGAAGGGGAAGCTCGCGAAGCCGATGTCCTTGCCACCGTCACGGAGGCGGAGCGTAGGCACGACCAAGCCGTTGCTAGTATTCAGCGCCTTGAAGGTGAAGGCGCTTGAGGCCGGCAATCCGGCGCCCGGCAGCACGCCGTAGCTGTTTGTATAAACTCCACCGGCGACGTAGGCGACGCCATTGGTTTCCAATAGCGTGGCTACGAGATTGGTGTTACTGACATTGCCGGCGTTGCGCAGGCGCAACTGGACTGTGACGATTTCGTTCGGCTCGATCGCGCCGTTGGGCGGTGAGAAGCTTTCGCTCGTAAGAGTGCCGCCGGCGGCGACGATGCTGACGAATGGTTTGGCGACGGTGATTGTGACGGTCGCAGAGTTATCCGCTGGATTCTGATCCGCCTGGGTGGCGGAGGCGGTGGCGGTGCTGGCGTAGAGACCGGCAGCGCCACTCCTGGCAATCACCGTGACGGTGGCCGCTGAACCTATGTTCAAGGTGCCCAAATTAGCGACGACATTGCCACTCACAGGCGTCACGATGCCCTGCGACGCCGTGGCGGAAACAAACGTCACGCCCGCAGGCAGAGTCTGGTTGACGACGACGGCTGAACCGGCGCTGGGGCCACGATTAGTGACTAACACCAGGTACGTGAAATTGCTGCCCACGACGGCCGGGTTGGGCACCACGTCGAGGCTGAGGGCCAAGTCCGCCGCCGGACTGACAGCAGTGGTGGTAACGGCGACATTGTTCTGCGGCACGGGATCATACTGGTTGCCGGTGACGCGGCCGGAGGCAACGAGATTGCCGGAGGTCAGCGGGGTGACAGTGATGGTAACAGTGGCCCGCTGACCGTTGGTAAGGCCGCCAAAGTTGCAAGTAATGATGTTACCCGCGGATGACCAAGTGCCTTGCGAGGGAGTGACGGTTTTCAGCAACATGCCCGACGGCAGGGTGGTGGCCAGAGTCACGCCCGTGGCCTGGGAAGGGCCGCGATTGGTGACGGACGCGGTGTAAGTAAGATTGCTGCTCACGAGCACGGGGTCAGGACTGTCGGTCAGGCTCAGGGTCAAATCCGTCGTCAGCGGCCGCACGCGAACACTGTTAACAAAGTCGTTGTTGGACGGATCGGTGTCGGGGGTGGAACTGGAGACGGCCGCCGAGGAAAAGATCGTTCCCGGCACGACTGGAATCACCCGGACGTTCATGGCGGTGGTGCCATTGCCAGCGACCTGACCAATGGTCCACGTCACGACGCCGGCCACCTGGGCGGCGGTGCCATTGGTGACGGCGGTGCTGACGAAGATAACCTCGGGGGGCAGCTTATGGATGACGACCACATTGTCCGCAGTAAGATTGCCTTTGTTAGTCACGGTTACGGTGTAAAAGAGGTTGCTGCTCACCAGCACGGGATCCGGGTTGGCGGACAGGCGCAGGGCGAGGTCGGTGCCACTAATTGGCGGCGCTCCCCCCGGCGTGCCATAGAGAGTAAGCTTGAGGGAATTCACGGTGCCAATCGAGCCGTTGACACGGTCACTAACGGTGACGGTCCATGTGCCGGCGGCGCTTTCACCCCAGTCGCGGAGCGTGGTAAAGGTCCAGTTGGCGATGTTAGCGAAAGGATCATAGAGACGGGGCGTGGCGAGAATGCTCTGCATGCCGGAGGGAGAGGTGAGGACGATTTGGAGGTCACCGCGCCGGGGATGAGTGATATCCACGGTAAGGGCAACGTGCTCCAAGCGAATGGAATCACTCACTGCAAAATCGTGAGAGACACCAAGCGCCGAGGCGTCGGGGATGGACAACCCCAAGTTGTTAGCCGAATGGGAAACATTGGTCCAGATGCCCAAGTTCTGCCAGGTCCTGCCGAGAGCAATGGCTGCCCCGGCGTTGATCATCCCCGCGCCAAAGTCGTGACTGAAGTGGAAGCCGGCACTGTTGACGACCCATTCCGGGCTGGCGGGGTTGACTACTGTGGCCGAGCGCATCAGAACTTCCTGCACGTCGCGCCAGCCGAGGTTGGGGGCAGCCTCCAGCAAGAGAGCAATGACACCGGCCGTGAGGGGCGAGGCGGAGGAGGTGCCGCTGAAGGTCTTGGTGTAATCCTGGTCCGCGTAGTCACTGCCAGCGGGGCCGTTGTAACCGTTGGTGCCCGACAGGTCGGTGGTGGTGATGTCTTGCCGACCCATGGGGGAATTGCCCGAGGGGGCGGAGACAGTAAGGCAGGCGCCGGGGGTGGTGTAATAAGTCGGATTGCCCCGGTCGTCGTTAGCAGCCACGGCCACGGTGTAGATGGAATTTGCGAACCCGTTGAAGTTGGCGTTCTCAAAACTCTCGCGCCCATTGCCGGCGGCAAAGACAATGATGGAGCCGCGCCCGCCACGACCGGCGGTGACAGTGGAGAGGAGCGCCGCCTCGGTGAGCGGCCCCGGGCCAGCGATCACCATGCCCGCCGGTCCCGGCCCCCAACTGTTGTTCTTCACATGGATGGCCTGGTCCTTCCACGCCATCGCGTCCGCCTCCTGCGCGTCGGTGCTGGGTCCGGCAATCAAACGCTCGGCGCACAGCCCAGCCTCGGGCGCGGCACCCGATACGCCGAGAGTGTTGTTGCCGCGACCAGCGGCTACGCCAGAAACCGCCGTGCCATGGAATTCCGTGGTCGTGTCAATGTCCGGCAACGGGCTGGGGTCATTGGGATTGCCGCCGTTGTAGTTCTGGCTCAAGCCGGCCACCACGTTGTTGCTCAGGTCCGGGTGGGCAATCTGGGTGCCCTGATCCACCACCGAAATGACGATGCCGTTGCCACGGTAGGTGTCCCACACATTGGTCACGTTCACATCCAAGCCCGGCGTGCCGCCATTTTGGCCGGTGTTGAGCAAGTGCCATTGGTTGGTGAACAACGGATCATCGGGCACCCACCGCGGCTGGAGTTGGTGCGCGAGTTGGGGTTGGGCAGACACCACCCCTGATTGCTGACGCAGCGCCTCCGCCAGTGCCAGCGCCCCGGCGGGCTCCGGGCTGGAGAAGAGGAAATAGCCGGACGCCGAGGCGCTTCGCACGCTCGCAGCCCCGGTGGCAGTGGCCAGAGCGTTCATGTCTGCGCCAGGTTCCACCCGCGCCAAGACTTGGCGGGTTAGATAGCGGCGGCTGTAAGTGCTCTTAGGAACACCTTGGAGATAGAGCACCACCCCGGCTTGCTCCCCGGCGGCAAGGGACTGCGCTTCGACATAACTCCGCAAGGCCTCGGCCGTAGGCTGCGGCACAATTTTGCGGAGGGAGTAAGTCTTGTCCGCACTAAGGACATAAAATTCGTCCTTGGCGATGTCGCAGCGGATCGGCTGCCCCTGATCCTCCAAGGTCAGACTCTCCGGCAAAACGCTGGCGGGGGCCGCGTTCGCGGAGGACGGAGTCAGGGCGGCCAAGCTTAGTAGCAAAGCCGTCGCGAGTGCGGCGGCGTTCCGGGGGAAAAGGCATGCTTTCTTCATGATGTTGGGCAATAAGGGAAACCACGGAGGGACTCAGATGAACACAGATAGGGACGGAGACAGGCCAACTGAGCGGCGGAGCCAACTGGGAAGCCATCTCGGAGATTAGCAACTAACTGCCCGCTCAGCAATCGGTGTCCATCGGTGTCCATCGGTGGCTTTGATTCTTACTTACGGCGTTGATTGGAGTCGGAAGTATTGGTTGCCGGAGGTGATCGGGACGGTGACGGTTTTCACTCCGCCCGAGACGACGGGCACAGCCGGCACCGGCGACCAGACCACGGGCGGAACGAGATTAGTGGCCGATTTGAGCGAGTAACCGGCGGCGTCCGCCGGCCAGGCGAGAACCAAGGTGTTGCCGATCTGGCTCAGGACGATAAGCGGCAACTCCGCGACGGTCTTGACCGCGGCGACGTTGTTGCCCTTGAAAGGATCGAACACCCCCGAAAAGACGCCGACGGTACTGGTGATCGTGCCGGCCACTGTGGGCCGGACCAAGATGCTCATGGACGCTTGGGCGCCGCTGACCATGTTGCCCAGATGGCCAGTAACGGTGCCGGCCAGATTGGTCACGGTGCCCTGGCTGGCGCCGCCGGATACATAAGTCACGCCGGCTGGGAGCGTGTTGGTAACAGTCACGCCGGTGGCAGTGGCCGGACCGAAGTTAGTCACGGCAATCGAGTAAGTAAGCGCGTTAGTGAGATAAACCGGGTCCGGCGCGTCCATCAACCCAAGCGCGAGATCTGCGGCCGGAGTCGTCACCGTGGCAACCACAGCGGCAATATTGTTGACCAGATTGGGATCCGACTGCGCCAGCGTGGCCACCGCGACATTGGTAAGCTGGCCGGCGGCAATCGTCTTCACCGAGATGGTCAGCGTGGCGGAGGCGTTGATGGCGAGAGTGCCCACGCTCCAGGCGACCTGCCCACCGGTGTTGGTGGCGACGGTGCCTTGGCTCGGAGCAGCGGAGAGATACGCCGCACCCGCCGGGAGGTCGTTGGTAACAGCGACACTGGTGGCGGTGCCCGGGCCGTGGTTGGTGACGGTGAGTGTGTAGGTAAGGTTGCTCGTGAGCACCACCGAACTCGGCGCGACCAGGAGCTTGAGCGAAAGGTCGCACGAAGGCACCACCGGGCTGGCGGTGTTGAGTGTCAGCCACCAAGCGCCGATGCTACCGCCGTCCGGGGCCAAGCTATCCACCACATAGAGCGACCAGGTGCCGTTGGGATTGCTGCCGTTGAAGGCGGAAAGGGCGTTGCTGTAAGGCATGGCCGGCGCCGGCGGGTACGCACCGAGATCGAAGCTAACACCGTAGCTGGCGGGCTTAAAGGTGCCGCTCGTCAGATTGGTGCCGGCGGGCAGCGCATTCGTCGCCGCGTCATCAAGGGTAAGGTAGAGGTCGGTCACCCGGATCGAGCCGCCCACGTTGCGCATGACGATGACCTTTTGCCCGGCCGGCGAAACCAGTAACATGTTGATGTCAGGTGGGTACTGGTGGCTAAGGTTGGTCAGGCTGAGAGTCAAGTGGCTGACCTCGCCGTTGAGGCCCGCGATGGCGTTGGTGGCAGGATACGGCGTGGCCGCTCCGTAGCTGGGAATCGTGATAGGGGTGTTATTAGTGAAGGAGCGGCTGGTGTTGCCCACCGTGTAAACAAACGCCGCGGTGCCCAGACTGAGACTGCCCTCCCGGAGCACGAGGGTGGCCGTGATGCGCTGGCCATTGGTCGCGCCCGCCGTGAAAGTGAACGGCCGCGCCGCCGCCGCGCCGTCGGGCGTCAGCACGCCGTAACTCTGCGGGCCGCTGGGCACCGTGATGCCGTTCGTGGCGAGCAGGGTGGCGGTCAGGTTGGTCGTATCAGCGCCGATGGTGTTGCGCAAGGCCAGCAGCAGGGTGACAGTTTCGCCGGGGTCAATGACGTTATTGGCCGGGGACTGGCTCTCGGCGATCAGGGCCGAGCCGGCGGGCGAGATCAGGCTGCCGTCGTTGTCGAGAATGGTGAGCGTGGCGGCGCTGGGATTGACGAGCGCGGCGGCACCGACAGGGTTGGCCAGACTAAGCAGCACGGAGTGGTTGCCCTGGATAACTGTGTTATCAATGATCGTGACGGTGAACGAGCCATGCGTAACGCCATTGGTGAAGAACAGCGTCCCATTCGTGGCGACATAGTCCTGCCCGGCCTTGGCGGTGCCATCCAAGGTCCTGAAAGCAACGCTGACGCTGCTGTTGGTGTAGTTCTCCCGGAACACGTCAATGGTAGCCCGCACCCCACTCTCACTGATGAGATAGTTCGCGGCGGAGAAGCGCAACCCCGCGTTGTCGTCCACAATGGTAGCGACCGCCTGTGTCGGGGGCACGAGCGAGGCGTTGGTGCTGGTGGAGGTTAGTTGTAGGTTGAAGGTCAGGTCGCCCTCCACGATGTTGTTGCTCAGAATCGGGACGGTGAAGGTCTGGAAAGCCTCCCCGTTGGCAAAGTCGAGCGTGCCGAGCACCGGCGTGTAATTCACGCCGCCGCGGGCCGTGCCGTCGCTGGTGGCATACATGACCGAGGCCGTGCCGGTGTTCGGATTGGTGCGCAAGACAGTGACCAGCAAGTTAGTCGCACTCTTCAAGACGGAGAAGGTCGTGTTGGTAAGGCTGAAACCGGTGTCCTGGTCCAGGATATAGACCGTCGCCACCGAAGGATCGCCGATGTTGGCGCCGGGCGTCGGATTGGACAACCGCACATAGAAGGTCCGATCGCCCTGGATGCCGGGGCGCAACGTGACGGGGATGGTGATGAGCTTGGACGCCTCGCCGGGTTGGAAAGTCAGCGGGCCGTTCGCGGCGGCATAGTCCACACCCGCGATGGCCGTCCCATTGGTGGTGCTGAGAGTGACCGACAGGAAGCCATTGGTGGACCCCAGCCGGCGCACGGTCACCGACACAACGCCGTCGCCCTCGTTGACCACATAGACGGGGCTGGAGAGGGCGAAGCCCCGGTTGTTTTCGACGATGGTCAGCGGCGCGGTGGCCGAACCAGCCAGGGTCGCCCCGCCGGTCACGTTGGTCAGCACCAGCATCAGAAACTTGTCCGACCCGACGACGCCATTGTTAATGACGGGCACACTGAAACTCTTCACGGTCTCACCATCACCGAAGGTCAGGGTGCCATTGGTAGGCGTATAATCCACGCCCGGCACCGCCGTGATGGGAAGCGTGAAGAACTTGACCGTCACCACGCCCGTTTGCCCATTGGTGCGCAACACGGTGATCGTGGCGGCCCCCTGGTCCTCGAGCGCAGAGTAAGCGGGCGCCGAGAAGGTCAGCGTGCCCGGGGCGGTCGTGGTGTCCACGATGGTCAGCGTCGCTGCGGTCGGGTCCAACAGCAGGGCGCCGTAAGCTACGGGGAGCTGCAGCGCCACGGTCTGGTTGCCGCGCACCAGGTTGTTAGTGAGGAGGGGAATCTTGACCGTCGCCGTCACCTGCCCCGGCAGGAAGGTGACTTGATTGGTAACCGGAAGGTAATCCACGCCGGCGATGGCGGTGCCGTTGGTCGTGGTTATGAAATCCACCGCCACTGTGCTGGCCCGGTAGCCACTGCGGACGATCTGGATGCTGGCCGCATTGTCCACGCTGCCTTTGGTGGCGCTATAAGTGGCCGCGGAGAAACTTACAGCGCTGTTATCGTTGATGATCGTCAATGTCGCCGTAGGTTGCGGTCCCAAATCCGGCCCGCCCGGAGGCAAGGGAGTGGAGAGGGTCAGGTTAGCTATGCGGTCGGGTTCAATGAGCAGGTTGTTCAACAGCTCGATGGGCAACGAGAGGAACACTTCGCCTTCGGGGAAGACGAGGGTGTTAGTCACCCCCACATAGTTCCGGCCAGCCACCGCCGTGCCGTCCAAGGTGGCAAAGAGCACCGAGACATCCCCGCCGGGCGTGAGGCCGCTGGTGCCACCCAAGCGCCGCACAGAGACGAAAGTGTTGGTCTGACTCTGCCGGGCGCTATAGGCCGGCGCGGTGAATTCCAAGCTGCCGGAACCCGTGAGCGCACCGCCAAAGACGCGCCCGAGGCGGTTCATCGGGCGGCCGTTGAATTCGGTGAAACCGCCGCCGATGACTATCCGCTGATCGGGCTGGATCGCGATGGCGTTGATGAAGTTATTAGCGCCCAGGCCGAAGTTGATGGTCGGATCCACCTTGCCGCTGGGCTGCAAGCGGGTAATACGGTGGCGGGTGACGCCGCTGACAGTGGTGAACTCGCCGCCGAGCACAATGCGTTGGTCGGCTTGCACCGCGATGGAGAAGATGGTTCCGTTGGCCCCTGGCTGCGGGGTGAAGTTGGGATCGAGAGCGCCATTCGGACTAAGCCGGGCGATGCCGTGGAACGTCACCCCGTTGACATTGGTGAAGGAGCCGCCAATCAGGATGCCGCCGTCCGCCTGGAGGGCGATGGCGCGCACTGCGGCGTCGGCACCAAGACCGGGGTTGAAGGTGGCGTCCACTGAGCCGTCCACGTTGAGCCGTGCGATGCGCTGGTAGGGCACGCCGTTGACGCTGACGAAATCGCCGCCAATAAGAACCTTGCCGCCGTTAAGGGTGTTAGTGGGGTACACGGCAAGGGCATAGACGACCTTTTCGGCCCCGAGGCCAGGCTGGAACGCTGTGTCGAGCGTGCCGTCATCGTTGAGCCGGGCGATGGCGGCGCGCGGCACACCATTGAACTTAGTGAAATCGCCGCCGAGCAAGATCTTGCGCGCCCCATTCACATAGGTTTCCGCCAGGGCATAAACCGGGTTGTCCGCGCCGGAGCCGGGGTTAAAGCCGGTGTCGAGCGAACCGTCATAGTTCAATCGCGCGATGTAGTTACGGTTGACACTGTTCATGGTCGTGAACGCGCCGCCGACCACCAGCCGGGTGTCGGTCTGGCTGATCACAGTGCGGACCAACGCATTGGCGCCCACCAAGTTGGGCATAAATTCCACATCCACCGTGGCGTCCGGGTTTAGGCGAACCAAGCGCCCATGTTCGGGGCCTTGGAACGTGGTGAAACTGCCGCCCGCCACGATCTTACCACCCGGTTGCAGAGCCACGGTATAAACATCGGTGTTCGCGCCGACCCCCACATTGAGAGAGAGATCGGGCGACCCCGCCGGCCCGTTCACCAGCTCGGCGTCAATGATATGCACGGTGGTGGGATTAGTGGCTCCCACCATAGCTCCGCCCGGCACCACACCGTTGATGACCACCCCGAAATCCATCGCGCCGTACGGCCCGGCCCCGCCCGCCGAGGATTGGTAGATG
Organism: uncultured Verrucomicrobiota bacterium; assembly: GCA_903847485.1. GTDB lineage: Bacteria > Verrucomicrobiota > Verrucomicrobiia > Limisphaerales > JAJXZI01 > CAINDV01. The sequence continues at coordinate 22,336 of CAINDV010000502.1, read as the reverse complement.
ACAGGCACGGCAAAGGACTTGGCGACCTCGCCCGGACCGAAGAAGAGCGTTCCGTTAGTTGCCACGTAATTGAAGCCCGCCACCGCCCCGCCGCCGCTGTCAAAGGTGGTGAAATTGACGGTGACATTCTCCGCGCTGCCATTGACGCGCTGGATGGTGATCGTGGCGTAACCACCCCGCTCATCCACGAAATACTCGCCCGCGGTGAACTGGAACGTGCCGTAGAAATCCTCGTTGATAAGAGTGACGGCGGCGTTGGTGTGGAGGCCGAGCGCCTGCGGGGCATTGGTGCCCACAACCTGCGGGCTGTAAAGCTGCACCTGGAAGGTCTTATCCGGCGTCACCAAGCCATCATGTATGACCGGGAAGGAGATATAGCGCGGGCTGGAGTCGTTGTTGTTCCAATGGAGCGCGTTGGTCGCGCCGAGATAGTTGACCCCGCTGATGGCGCTGCCATTGACGGTGCGATACTGCACATCCATGGTGCCCTCACTGCCGCCGGTGCGCAGCACCGTCACGGTGACAGTCCCGGCTAACTCGTTGGTAGCGTAGGTATCCGGGTTGAAGTTGAGACGCCCCGGGTGGTAGTCGTTGTCCACAATGAACAACACGGCGTTGCTCAGTCCCACCGTGGCACCGTTGCCGGGCGCGAACAGAGATAGGTTCACCGTCTTATCCGCCGGCTGCACCAGAAAGTCGTCCTTGATCGTGATCTTGAAGTTGCGGGTGGTTTCGCCGTCCTGGAAGGTGACAGTGTTGGTGACGCCGACGTAATCCACGCCCGCGATGGCGACCACCGGGATGGTGCCGTTACTGGTGGCGTAGCGCGCCGTCACCCGGCCGAAGCTGCCGTTGGTGCGGGTAAGCGTGATGGTAACATTGGTGCCGTTTTCATTTACTGAATAGGTGGCCACACTGAAACCGATTACGCCTGGCCGGACATCATTCTCCGCTATGGACAGCACCCCCGCATTTTCCGCGACCGCGCTGGCGCAGGGAATGTTCTCGCCGCCGAGATAGAACACGTCGCTCATGCTGGGCATGGATAACTGGAACGGCACCAAGCGATCACCCTGGAAGCCGGCCCGGTCCAGCACGGTGACATACACGTCGGCCTCGGTGCCAATCACCCAGAGGTTCGAGACGACGCTGTGGGTGAGAACATTGGTGCCATAGACGCCATCACTCAACATGCGGGTGGCGTCCCAACTGCTGAAAAACAGCGGGTCATTCACCCGGTTATAGACATAGTCCACTCCGCTCTGCCCCACGCCGGGGCCGGGCGCGCGGGGCGGGATGGAGAAGGTGGATTGGATCGGGCCAAGGGTGCCGTGGTCGCGGGCCAGTTTGACGAATAGGAAGCCCATGTTCTCGTTGGCGTAGTAGTTGGATGTGACGAGGCTGATGCTGCCCGGGCCGACGGTGCTCCCACCCAACAAGCGCGCCACGTTGGCCCGGGAGCGGAACGTCGCGCGGGAGAGGCCCACTGAGGTGTCCACCGGGTACGCCATGTTGGTCTGCACCGCCGAGATCATCCGGCCTCCGCCGATATAGGAGAAACTGCCGCCCACCATCACGTTGCCGTCGCTTTGCAGAGCGGTGGCAAACAGGAAGTCCTTCGGATTGACTTCTGGATTCCAAATGGGCTTGTACGGCCCGGCGAATTGGTTGTAAGCCGTGTCCAGCCAACTGGTATCTACATCGCCGTTGGGCAGCAACCGGGCAACGCCAACCCGCCGGGTACTGTTGATGGAGGTGAACACCCCAGCCAGGTAAAGCGTCCCGTCGCTCTGCACAGCAATTGAATACACAGTGTCATCCGCCCCGGTGCCGGTCACAAAGGACGGATCCAAGGTTCCATCGGTGCTCAGCCGCGCGAGGTTCTGCCGGTCGTTCCCCATCACCAACGTGAAGGCACCGCCGATCACCGCCTTGCCATCCGGTTGCAGCACCACGGCGTACACCGGACCGTCCACCCCGGTGCCCGGATCAAAGCTGGTGTCCAACGTGCCATCGGAGTTCAGGCGCGCAATACGGTTCCGGCTCGAGTCGCCGACCATCGTGAACATTCCACCTATTACGACCTTCCCGTCCAGCGTCACCGACAGCGTCTGCACACTCCCATTGGGACCGCTGACGCCCGGATCAAAGGTCGTATCCAGTGAGCCGTTGGCGTTCAGCCGGGCGATATAGCTCCGGTTGGTGGTGTCAATGGAGGTGAACTCGCCGCCGATTACCACCTTGCCATCGGCCTGGAGTGCCACCGCCCAGACGGTGCCATCGGCCCCCAGGCCGGGATTGAAGCCCATGTCCAAGGCACCGGTCGGGTTGAGCCGGGCGATGCGATAGCGCGGAATCCCGTTGAACGAATAGAAACTACCGCCTATCAGCACCTTCCCATCCGGCTGTAGCACGGCCGTGCTGATGAAGTCACCTTGTTGCACGGCCACTCCGCTGCCGGGATTGAACGAAGTATCCAGCGAACCATCCACGTTGGCACGGGCGATGCCATAACGGGCGATGGTATCATAAGTGGAGAAATGACCGGCGACGATGGCTTTGTCATCCGTTTGCACGGCGATGGAATACACTGTGCCGTCGGTGCCGGGTTTGCTGTTATACGGCGGCTCGGTATAGCGGTTGTAATCCGGATTGAAGCTGCTGTCCAAGGCCCCGGCGGGAGAGGCATCGTAGAGGATGGTCACCGTCATCTCCGAGGAATTGCCGATGATACCGTCATACGGATTAGGTCCGTGGTCGAGGGAAAAGATTTTGACTATGAAGTCCAGATTGAAGTGCGGCAACTGGTTGGTGTAGATCGGGATGACAATCGGCTTGGGATCATAATCGCCTCTGCCCCAGGACAAGGTGCCGGTCACGGGCATGAAATGCGGCGTCACCCCCTGCGGCGGCGCGGTGGCGGGATCGGGGACGGCATAATCCGAGCCGGCGGCCAAGGAGAATATGTTATCCAAAAGGTTGAGATCCTTGGGCGCGATGCTGTCAATGCTGTAGTGCGTCTCCACCTCACACATGCTGTTTGATATGCAGGCCATGCCGCCGCCAGTGCGCATTACCCAGACGACGACGGAGCCAATGGTGTCCGTCGTCCGCACATTGGACCGGTACAAGTTCACCACACTGAACCACGTCGGACAGTTCATGGGGTCGCGATCGAAGGGGTCAGAGTCCACGTCGAGGATGGTCACCACCGAATCGCTATGCGCCAGGTTGATGCGTGGCGGCAGGATGGAGTTGGCCATAGCTTCCTCAGGATCCAGCTCCACCGAGGTCAGCACCACCTCAAAGGTCCGGTTGTCCAGGCAAAAACCAAAATCGTCAAAGATCGGAATCTCGAAACTCTTGCTCATTTCGAAATCATCGAAGACCAAGGTGGCGTCTGTGGCGTAGTAATCCAGCCCGCTCAGCGCCGTGCCGTCCACGGTGGCAAACGTCACCGCCACGCGGCCGACACTGCCCATGTCGCGGGTGACGGTGACCCGCAGCCCGTCGGTGCTGGGGTAGGTGGTCGGGCTCAGGTTAGCCGACTCCCGCTCGGTGCAGACATAGGCGTCCGCGGAAAACCGGAACACCCCCGCCGAGCGGTAGGCCCAACCGAGGGAAAACGGCCCGGACTCTCCCGCATAGCCATCCACGGCGATGTAGTAAGTAACACCTTGCTGCGCATTGAACTTCACCCCGCTCGGGCCAATCCAAGGCGCGTAGAAACCCGAGTAACTCGCGTTGATGTCATCATTGGCGACCACGAAATTGAGGCCGGACAGCTCGGTGCCGAGAGTCGGGGCTGTGTATACCGCGAGCACGGTATCTATGCTGCTGTTTAAGGTGTCCAACTGGACCGGGCCGGTGACGGTGGGTATCCACTTGTACCAGACGCTGGACGCGGCCGGGTAACCCGCATGGTTCGGCTCCCCGGGTTCGGCCGTGGCCCCGGTGCTGTCACCGTCCAACGTGCCGAAATCGCCCGGCAGCAATTCGGCGTTGGCCCAATTGTCGTTGGCCGGCTGCGCGCTGGCGGTGGAGATGAACTGGCCCACGGCCAGCACCATCGCCAGCGGGGCCAACCCGGCCAGAAACTTGATCGTCCTAACTAAGCGTGTTTGCATATCACTTCAATAAAAATCTGCGTTTAACCCGAACTCCGAAGTCGGCTCGCTGCTGGCGGCCCGTAGCGCAGGCTGGCAGCCTGCTGTTTCGCAGGTTGGCAACCTGCGGAAACCGCGCACTATTTCCGACGCGCCGAGAAGAAGGTCAGTCCGCCGGCTATCAGCCGGCGATACAGCAGGTTGCCAACCTGCGCTACGGCGAACCCCCGGCTCAACTTCGGAGAACGGGTTTAAGCGGCACCCATCGGGTCTGCGTTCAGCCCAGCCGCCGTGTATCAGTCCCACCGTAATGCCATGGCGTGAGGCACATCTCATCTTTGTCGGACTCCAGGAAAGCCCGTGAATGGGAGCGCGGACATTCTTGTCCGCTTCCGCTGCCGGGCCACCGCCCAAGCGGACAGGAATGTCCGCGCTCCGACAAAGATGCGATTCGCCCATGTTCGTGTCTGCTTTCTGCTTTCTGCTTTCTGTTTTAGCTATCTCACGGCTGCTGCACAGAGACGTTCACCCGGTAAAACCGGTTGGTCCTCCCTATCACGTCGCTGGCCCCGAGCCGGCCCGGCCCGGACACAAATTGAGTCAGCACCTGCCAGTTGGACGGCGTCAGCGTCGGCGTGTAATAAACCGTGTTAGTACCCAGCCCGCCAGCGTTGACATTCCAACCCAACTGCACCGCCTTCGAGGTGATCGCGGCGGTGAACTGCTCCAGCACGAAGATCGGCGTGGGATCCGAACAGTTGGCAATGCCGTTGCCGTTGGAGTCATAGTTACAGCTCGCGGCCAGCGCGGCGTTGAAGGCATAGACCTTGCCGTCCGGATAGAGAATGTTGGTTGAACTGTAATAGCCGGCATAGGTGCTGACCCAGCGGAGCCGGTCGTTGTTGCGGTGATTCAGTTTCTCCGCCACCGAAAGGCCATTCATCCGCGCCTGAGCGTAGTAAATGACCAAGTTGGGCGCGATGTCGAGGGCGGTCACGTCGCCGTTGTCGTCGCGGGTGGTGGCGGTCCCAAATAATTCCAGCGAGTCCACATATAGCGCGTTGCTCAGACCCGTGCCGGCAAAGACGAACTGGCACGGCTGGGCGCTGTTAAGAATCAGCCGGCCGATGGCGCAGTTGGTCGTGTAACCCAGCGGGACGGCCCCGCGGTCCACGCCCGGCCAAACATGGGGGATCACGACGTCCACCAGCGCCGGGGCGGTATCCCTGATGGTCGTGGCCAACAGGCTGCCGACGGCGGGTTGGTTGGTCAGACTGAAGCCGTAACCCACCCGCCAAGTGTTCTTGTTGGTCACCAACGCCACCGATTGCGCCACGGAACCGTCATCCAGCAGGCTGACGGCGCCGAGAGTGAGCGCGACGCCCACCGTCAGGTTATGGTTGCTGATGACCAGGGTGTTCGCCGCGATATCCATGTTCCCGCTGGAGGCCAGGAACATGCCGTTGGTCAGCAACGCCTGCCCGGCCCGGACAGACAGGGCACCGCTGCCGACATTCACCGCGCCGCCGTTCACGAAGTAGTTGGCCCAGATGTCGGCACCGTCATTGGTGATCGTCCCCCGGTTCACCATGGACAGGTAAGGCTCCACATAAGTGGTGGGATAGTACGGCGGCATCCGGTAGCCGGCAAACCCATCAAAGTTAGGCGTCGTGAGGCTGCCGTTATTGGTGAAATTCTGGAGGTTCGGCGCCAGGTGCTGCCAACTGGGGAAGGTGGGAGAAAGCAGGTTGATAGTGCCAGCCAGCGAGGGGGCGCCGGGCGGGTTGGTGGTCAAGGTAAGGTTCCTGGCCGTGATGAACAGGTTGCTGCGAATGTTCATGGCGTCACTGATCAAGACATTCGTGGCTGTCAGAATCACGTCCACGGCGATAGGCTTGGAGAACGTCACCAACTGGCTGTCCACGAACAGAACGTGGAATTTGTTGGAGTTCGCTGGGGAGTTGGTCCAGCGGCCGCTCCACAGGCTGATCGTGCCTTCGGGACGCGCCAGAGTGGGCACGACCGTATTGCTCAACACCAGCGTCCCGTTGGTGCTGGTGAGGTTGAGGCTGATGAACGGCGCGGCGATGACCGCATTACTGCTACCCAGGAAATGGTTGGTCGCGGAGAGCGAAATGAAGTTATTGGCGGTGATCCGGGTCCGGTTCAGATTCAGGGTGTGGTTGCCGGTGATTTCCACCCGGCCCGGCAGGTTGGTCTCGGACTGGCCAAAGATCTGGCCGGGGTCGGTGGTGTAGGGCTTAAAGATGGCCTGGTAGGCTATGTAAGCGTTGGTGACCACGCCATTGTCGAACACGCCCAGCGGCGAGGTGGTCTGTGCCCCCGGGCCAGTCACCAGCGGTTGCTGTGAGCGACTGAACTGGAAGCCGTTCGGTATGTAGGTCGTCAACCCGCCATAGGTGCCGTTGGCCCAGACGATGTTCGTGCCGGTAGCCGGGTAATCGTACAAGTAGAGATAGTTGGTTTCTCTCAGCCCGGTAGTCACATTGGTGCCCAGCCAGTTCCACTCCACGATGATTTCATCGCTCCCGTTGAAAAAATACACCCGGTTGTTGATGGCGGGATTGGGGTTGTTAAGGAACACGCTCAGCGAGCTGCGGTTGGTGTTGATGGTGAACTCGCTAAGGTAGAAATCGGCGTCGGTGAATGCCAACTGGATGAAATCCAGGAAGTAGTTTCGGTTGGTCACGACGTGATACGGCGTCCAATAGGGGAGGAACTCAAAATCGAACACCGGATCCATGCTGTTAGTCCCCACGCCCCAGTAACCGTCGAACATGCCATCGGTCGAAAAGAACAGGCTGGAGGAGAACCCTTCCATCGAGAGCGTGCTGCGGCTCAGGTCCACGTCGTCGCCGGTGATGCTCAGGAGGGTGTTGACGCCCATGTTGATGGGGCTGCGGTTGACCACATTGGTCGCCGAGATGAGGAGTTGCGCCGCGCTCCCGAAATAGTTGCCGAATAAACCAAACAACGGCAGATAGTACGATCCGCCATTGGTGCCGACATTGATCGAACCCGGGCTAGTGTTAACAAATGTCGAGGCCATCCGGGGACCCTCCGTGTTCCACACTCCATCCGGCCCGGTTTGAAAGTCAAAGCCCGTCAGCGACGTGAGGGTGCCGGTGTTCGTCCAGTTGAGCGTGTTGGCAGTGCGGAAAGCCTCGGCCTGGAAGCCGGAATAAAAGCCGCCGCTATAGGTGATACTATTGGTCGAGTAGTTATTCAGGATGAACTGCTTGTCGCACACAAAAGCCAGCGCGTTGATCTGCGGCGCGTAGGGCTGCGGCGGCACCAGCACGTTGTTGGTGGTGAACCAAATCGGGTCGGGTTGCTGGGCCTGCGCCAGCGGCACCGCCAGCAGCATGGCCACGGCGAGCAGAAGTCTTGGTGCGTGTTGGCCAAGTCGTCCAGCGGCAGGGCGAGGCTCCGGCCGAGCCGTTCGGCAGGCGCGCATGGCCGCGGTCGTTGAGGCTCGGCCGGAGCCTCGCCCTACCACGACAGGCGTTTCCCAACCGTCCCTCTCCCCCTCGAAGGGGGAAACGGTGCCCGTGAGGGCGGGTGAGGGGAAGGCGACCGGATCACCCAAGTTCCACGGGGCAAGAGGTCTGAGACTCGGATTCATATTCAATGTCGGTTGGTTTGAGTGCCGGTCATGCTAGGTGCGAAGGCGCGGTGTCTCGTTGGTTCCTCACGGATTCACCACAATGGTAAAGGGCTGCTCAACGTATCTGGCATAGGCATCGGTCATGCGAATGATGATATCGTACACGCCATCCAGCGTCGGGATGCCGAGAATAGTGCCGTCGGAAAACACGGACAACCCCGGCGGCAGGCCGGCTGAGAACTGTGATTGCGACCAGACATACGGAGGCTGCCCGCCGCTACCTGTCAGTTGGACCACACTGGGGCCGGGAGAGGCGTAGGCCGTACCCACCTTGCCCGCCGGAAGGTTGGTCGTGGTGATCTGCATGATGATCTGGTTCTCCAGGTTTTCGGTGCTGGTGCCGTTCGGGTAGTAGATCGGCGGGTTGGCCGTCCCGTCAAAGGAACCCCAGGTGAAGAAGGAGCTTCCGCGTCCGGAGACAAAGGGCGAAACGTTCTGCAATACCACGCCCGCCCGGTTATAGGCAAATTGCACCGGCGGATTGATCGTGCCGGGGCCGGCCAGGTTCGGCTGCTTGTTGGCGGCGTCGAAATTGGGAATGGTGCGGACCACGGCCAGGCTGATCGGAATCGCTGCCGGACCCGGGGTGAAATCCTGGGCGGTCATCAGGAAATCCGGGGCGGTCACGATCCGCCGGTAGGTCTGGTAGGCGTTGGTGTTACCCCGCACGACCACCATCGGGAAAAAGTTGGTCGCCGGTTGAAAGGCTTGCCCCAGCAGAGAATCAAAGTCGCGCCGGATAAAGCTGACCTTTTCAATGCCGCGCCGCAACGCCGGCGCATTGCTGGTTTCGCAGGACACGATGGCCGCCTTCAGGTTGCGGTTGGTAAAGTACGTGATCCGCGTCAACGAGGAGGCGAACTGGTTCGAGTAACAGGTGATCAGGAAGTAAGCGAAGTTGTGGTTGGTGAAGGGCGCGAAGGTCGTTTCACTGTAGTAGTAGTTGGTGAACACCGAGCCGCCCACGCCCCATGGCGATCCCGGTTGGTTGGTGGCCACCGCGGTGCCATTGGTTACCGCGAAGACTTGTGACAAGATATTCGAAAGGACGATGAGACTGCCGCACCCATTGTTGGTGGGCATGATGTAGTAGTCACCAGACGGAACGTTCGCCCAGTAATTGCTGAAATAGACGTTGGTGGCAAACTGGGTCACATTCGTAATGAGCACGGTCATGAGCGACCTGGGCGAATAGCTACTGGTAACGACATTGCCGAACTTGTACTGATAAACGAAACCGATGTTGGTGGAATAGTTCGTCGCGTAAGTCACCACCGGTGGCTGGCCCGGAATACCCCACGGATAGTTCGTGTAGAAAGGCGTGAGATTGACGGTGACCAGATTCGTGAAACTGCGAGTATAGTTGGTAATCTGGAGGCTGGGGTAGAGCGCCTGGAGGGCCGCCGGCCCGTTGGTGGTGGAGTCGGAGATCAACTGGGTCAGGTTGGAGGTGGTGAAATAATCGATCGGGTTCGTGATGAGCAACTGGGGGGCCGGGATGAACTCGGTGGCATTGGTCACAAGGACCAGCAGGGAGAGTTGGTTGGAGGCCACCACCAGGCCCCCGCAGGCGTTGGTGGGGATGATGTAGTAATCGCCCGAGAGCGCGCTGACGTTGACATTAGTGACATACACGTTGGTCACCACCTGGTCTGGCGTCACATAAGGCCCGGCGACGATGTTCGTGTAGATGATCGTCACGTAGGAATTGGTGTAGGGCGGATTGGAGATAGTGTAGGAAGGGGGGCCAGGGTTGGTGACGACATTGAGAAACTGATACTGGTAGAAGGTGCCAATGTTCGTGGTGTAATTCGTGAGGGACACCAGCACGGGCACGGCCCCGCCGGCGGTCCAGGCGTAATTCGTGTAGTAAAACGTGTAGTTGGTCGTGACCTGGTTGGTGTACTGGGCCGGTGAGCTGACAAACTGGAGGCTGGGATAGAGCGCCTGCAGCGCCGCTGGATTGTTGGTGGAAGTGTCCGACACCAACTGCACAAGGTTGGAGGTGCTCAGAAACACCGGCGGATTGGTGACCAGCAGGTCCACCCCGGGCGACACCGCCTCAAAGTTGATGTTATTCGAACTGAACAGGTAGCGTAGCCCACTCGCATCGTCCCGGGTCAGCCCGATGTAGAAATCGCCGGTCAACGCCCGCATCGAGGCGACGGGGGCGTAGGTGTAGTACGGATCCGGCGAAATCGGCTCGGCCCATGCCAGAGGATTCGGCGGAATGCAGGTCTCCACGATCTGGTAGGTGTAGAAAACCCCATTGACGCGGCTCGAGGGCTGGGCTTGGTCCAGAGCGGATGGGTTGACGTCGAAATTCCGATTGACGACCAGATACATTATGCCGGAACCGGGGCAGGTAACGCCCGCAGGGAAATAGCGATTGTGCAAGGTCCAAGCGTAGCGAATCGGATCCGCCAAGCCCAGTTGCTCGATCAGCAGCTCCATGGTGTAGGACTTCAAATCCAGCAGTCCATCCGCCTGCGCCCGGTAGTTCTGTCGCTTCACCGCCACGGGAAACTTCGATAACTCCACGGCCGAGGCATTGGTCAGGGCGTTGAAGGCATTGAACGCCTGGCTTACGGCCCGGACGCCGTTGGACCCGAAATACGTCAGGAAATTCTGGTCGAACGAGTAGTAAAGCGTCGGGATGTTCCAGCGGTACTCCTGGCCGCTGTCCTTGGGCGCACCCAAGTCTCCGGCCAGCATGTAACCCAACTCCGGCACCTGCCACGTGTCCACACTCACCGGCCCGAGCAATGAATATGCGCGGGCCGTGGACAAACTGGCCAGCAACAGGCCCGACCAACCCAGTATCTTGAAAGTTCTCAGCATACAAATCACTTAGGGCACAAGGCTCACCCGATAGAAGACTGATCCGGTCGGACTGACGGTGGCAGCAGTCACGCCGCCAGCCGCCCCGATTCTCAGCGCAGCCTCGCCGGCCCAGGGGGCGGAGAGACTGCTCCGGCTTTGCACTTGGTAGAGCTTCCCAGGGACGGAACTCCATTCCAGCACAAAACCGGTGGCGACGGGCCGCAATTGCACGCGCAGGAGACTAGCGCGCACCAACGGATCCAAACCCGCTAAAAACTTGTTATAGTTAGCCAGTCCATTGCCATTGCTGTCCGCCGAGGCGAGCGGCCAGTTCGCCGGGTTCGGTCCCCAGTAAAGCGCCTGCCAAGCATCGGAGATACCGTCGTGGTTCGCATCCAGCCCGGTCGCGCCGGTGGTGGCGGCAGAGAGCGGCGCACGGACACCACTAGTCACGACATAAGTCACTTGAAAGTCGTGTGACTCGCCGGGGGCCAGCCCTTTCATTAGCCAGTAAGTCGTGTTAGTCACCACCGCCGAGGGCAGGCTGGCGCCATCCAGGAAGACTTCATAGTGAGCTACCTCTTGTCCCGCCGGCTCTTGCCACGAAACGATGAGCTTCGTCACTCCAGAATCCGCCACGACCGGGGCGTCGAGCGCCGGCAGTTGCGGCACGATGTAGATCTGCGAGTTGACATCCATGCCGGCCGGCCCGCTGGTGAAGCCGCTCCAAACCACTAAGGCCTGGCTATCGCCGTCGGTCGCGACTGCGGGCTGGGTTTGCGGGCCTCGGGTGGAGCCGTTGACGCGGAACTCCGCGCCGGACAACTGGCCGGAAGGCTTGAGCAATTGAGCGAAAACGCCCTCCTGCGAACCGTCCTGGCCCAGGCTCACCCAGACCGCCAAGTAATTGCCGCCCGCCGCGCAAACTTGCGGCAGCACATGGTCCAATCGGCGCTGGGTGTTGACGCGACTGGCCACCCCACCGACGCCCTGGGCGGTGAAAGGCCGCGCGACGATCTCCCAGCCATTATTGTTGGCCAAGGAACCTTGTTCCGCCCACACCACCATTAAACCGCCGTCCGCCCCGCCCGCCACCCGCGGACTGATGCAGGTGTTGTTCCCGATGTTGATCAGGAATTCATCGCCAAGCGGCGTGCCGTTCGGGCCAAACATCCGCCCATAGATATCCACGGTCCCTGGTTGGGAAGGGTTCGCCACCGAGCGTTGTTGCTGGGATACCCAGACCACCGCAAAGCCGCCGCCGGCCAGCGCGGTCACCGAGGGGTTTCGCTGATCGTACGGAGTGAACTGGTTGACCAGAAACTCGCCGCCCAGGGCCGCTCCTTGCGGAGAATAAAGCCGGGCATAAACCCCACGACCGCTATCATTAGCCTCTTGGTTCAGACTGGTCCAAACGATGGCGACATCCCCGCTGGCCAGGCCGGCAACATCCGGGGTCTCCTGGAACGTGGTCCCCGACTGGTTGACCCGGACATCGAGGGCACCGAAGCCCCAAAACGGATCAAAGAAACTCGCGTAAATGTGCTGCGCCCCGGCCTGGCCCTGCTGCCAGACATAGGCGGCCCCGGCATCCCGCAGCATGGCCACGCGCGGTTGCTCCTGATGCTCGGCGCGGTTGGCACTCACATCGAAAGGGATCGGATCCGCAGTGAGGTCGCTGTAAAGCTCGCCGGAGTAGATGTGCTGGTTGGTGCCCGTGCGACTGTCCTGCCAGACAATGTAGGCACCCATGAACCCGCCCGGCGGCGCGAGGCTGACGTGCGGCATGGTCTGATCGCCGACGGGGATGCCGAACGGGGCGGTTTCTCCCCCGATCCGCGCCAACTCGGCGGGCACCGCCCAGCACACCAGCGGCTGAGCGGCTATCAGGGCACCGAAACTTAGATTACGGAGCAACTGCGGGAGCAACATAAAAAATTGATTAGGGGACATATAACACGGCCACCATGGGATGTCTAGGGTTCTCGTCAAAAATTGGCCCCACGGGCGGGCGGTTTTTCGCGGCCGGAGGCGACTGAAGCTTGATCCCGAATTTCAAATGACGAATGACGAACGAAGCCCGAAACCCGAATGCCGAATCGGTCACTCCGACCGTCCGGTTTGGGGCCGAGCCTCGTGATCCGTCCCCGCGCGGAGGCTGCGGGTTTCGTGCTTCGTGCTTCGTCATTCAAGCTTCGTCATTCAGGTTCAATTCATCCCCGGTAGGTATCCCTCCCGGGCTTCGGTCTGCAAGGTTGCGGCCAGGCCTTTGAATCCCCAGCGCTGAAACAACGCCAGCAAACGCCCGGCATCGGCCGATCCGACAGCAAACTTCTCCAGAACAAACTCGCACGGCAGATCGTCGCGCAAGCGGATCAGCGCCTGGTTGCGCCGTACCACCGCTTCCCCGGCCGCCAGACTGGCGCGCAGCTTCTCGGAAGTCACCTCGCCCAACCGTTCGTAAAGCGTGGCCACCGAGCCAAACTGCCGAAGCAAAGTCGTGGCCGTCCTCAGCCCCACGCCGGGCACGCCCGGGATGTTGTCCACGCTGTCACCGATGAGACTCAGCCAGTCCACGATCTGCTCCGGTGCCACGCCGGTTTTTTCCACGACCTGCGCCGCCGACCAGACGACCGGCGTTGGGTCATTGGGATTCAACAATCCGATGTCCGACGTCACCAGTTGCATGAAATCTTTGTCCGCGCTGGCAATCACCACGGGCAGGCCGCCCGCCGCCGCCCGCCGCGCCGCCAGCGCGAGATAGTCATCCGCTTCCACTCCCGCCTGCCGGAACGAGGCGATTCCGGCTGCCTCAAGATAGGCGACTAAGTCTGCCATCTGCCCGGCCAGATCTGGCGGCATGGGCGGGCGTTGCGCCTTGTATTCCGGTAACGCCGCCCGGCGCTCTTCGCTCAAGCCGCCGTCCCAAACCACGCCCAGATGCGTCGGCTCCAGCGCCGCCCGCATCCGGGTCAGCATTTTGACAAAGCCAAAGATCGCATTGGTAGGTTGGCCTGCCGGTCCGGTCAACTGCCGGATCGCGTGAAAGGCGCGATACGCATAGGCATGTCCATCTACGAGCAGGAATCGGCGCGACATCATTTCAAGAACCAACGCTTCGTGGCGGCACCCGCAAACTCAGCCGAACGCCAGCCAGTCGTTGACGCTCGGAGTGTGCATGGCCACCCCCCGGCAGGACAGGCGTCGCGCCTATCCCCCTCTTCAAAGCCTGATTCACCGTTGAGTGGCCTTGGTTGAGCATCAAGAACGTCAGGCCAGAACTGAGCCTGCAAAGTTAGAGACAGGCGCGACGCCCGTCCTACCGCAGGGCGACGGCTACGGCGGCACCTGCGGAGCCTCGGCGGAAACGGCGGCGGCATCGGCCTTAGGTGCGCCGGTGGGCGGCACGACCCCCAGTGGCGGGACATAGGCGTGAGGCGTGAGATTAGGTTGCGGCGGCACCCCTTGCGCCGCAAAGGGCAGATCCTCGTCGTTGTGCGTGCGATTGCCCGCCGGATCAATGATGGTCGGCGAGACAAAAATCAACAGGTTCTTCTTGCGCGTGTTGTTGGACTCGCTGCGGAACAACCGCCCCACCAGCGGCAAATCACCCAGCATGGGCACTTTGTCCTTCGTCTTGATCGAGTCCTCCGCAATCAAGCCCCCCAGAATTACCGTCTGGCCGTCCCAGACATGCACGCTGGTGACCACCTGGCGAATACGGAACCGCGGCAACACCATCGGCACCAGCACGGTGTTGAGCGTCGTCGGTAACGGGATGTTCGGCTGCGGATCATAGCCGACGAACTCGCGGATGCTGGGTATCATATCCAGCTTGATCGTGCAGCCGTCCGCCAGCACGTAGGGCACGACATCGAGCACGGGACCGAGTTCGTAGGGTTGCGTGATGGGCTGGATGATCGTCGCTTGGGGAATCTGGTTGACGACCTGCGCGTAGGTGTTGCCCAACCCCAGCGCCAGGACGGAGAGGATCAACGCTCCGGCCCCGCCGCCGATACGCTCTTGCAAATTGGTTTGAGATGCCATAAGAAGGAAAGGTCAGAAGGTTCACCGCTTGCCCGCATCGGCCACCGACGGCTTCGTCGTCGCGAGGGGATGGGTCCGATCCAAGTTGGTTTTCCCGGCCAGCGTTTCCACCAGCGTCTTCAACTCGGCCACATCCTTTTCCAAAGCGCGAATCTGGGCGTCTTTGGCCTCCAGTTTCTGGTTCAAGCCCTGAATGGCGGCCAGCGCCACACCGCTGGCGTCCACCACGGCGATGCGCTTTTCGTCAGCGCCGACTCCGAAGGCAGCGCGGAAATCCTGCGCCATCGGTCCGACATGGCGCGTGTCGCCTTCGAACTTGTAATTCCAAGTGGAGATGGGCAGCGCCGCGACCTTGGCCAGCATCGCCTGGCTGTCCACGGCCACAAAATTCGTCTTCAGGTTGCGGTCACTGTAGTAGTTGCCGCCACCACCACCACCGTTATTGCCGCCGTAACCGCCACCGCCACCGCCGTAACCGCCGCCGCCGCCCTGATTGCCCGAGATGTCAATGGGTATGGTACGAACATCAGTGACCTTGATCTGCGCCTGGCGTCCGCTCAACGTCGTCACTTCCGGCGCGCTCAACAGTTCGACTCCGTTGCGCTGTTCCATGGCCCGGATCACCACGCGGAATTGCGGGTCGGTCAAAATGCCCGTGATGGTGGCCAGCGACGGTGCCGAGTTGCGCAGCCCGCTGGTCAGTATCTGGTCCGTCGCCGCCGGGGCGAGGGTGGTGCCCGGATTTCCTGGCAAGCCGGGGAAGACGCCACTGGGATTGTTCTCGGTCGGTGCGCCGTTAAAGGACGGCGCGGAGCCGGCCTGCGCTCCCACCTTCCCGCCACCGGTGGTAAAATTACCGAAGAACCAGTCGAAGCCCAGCGCCCGGTTGTCCTCTTGGGTAATCTCGGCGAACTTGGCTTTGATGTTGACCTGCGGCGGCACGATGT
Source organism: uncultured Verrucomicrobiota bacterium (assembly GCA_903847485.1). Classification (GTDB taxonomy): domain Bacteria; phylum Verrucomicrobiota; class Verrucomicrobiia; order Limisphaerales; family JAJXZI01; genus CAINDV01. Next base: position 6,725 of record CAINDV010000502.1, on the reverse strand, counting down.
TCAGCGTCTGCACCGCCGCCTCGATGATGTCCAAGTCCGCTAGCGTCGCCCTCACCAGCAACGTCCCCTGCCGATCGTTGAAGAACAAGGCCTTGCCGGCACTAGGCGCACCCGGCTGTGCCGGCTGTGCATTGGCGCCAGTGGTGGCGGCGGTGCCGAAGTCCACGCCGTTGGCGGTGAAAAAGGCCTTCACCATAAGCTGGATTTCGGATTGGCCGTTGGTCTGGGTGAGAAAAGGAATGTAGCCACTACCCTGCAACACACCCTGGCCGCCACCACCGCCTTGGCCGCCGCCATAGCCGCCTTGGCCACCTTGGCCACCGCCATAGCCGCCTTGGCCACCTTGGCCGCCGCCATAGCCGCCACCACCGCCGCCATAGCCGCCACCACCGCCACCATAGCCGCCGCCACCGCCACCATAGCCACCACCACCGCCACCATAGCCGCCGCCACCGCCACCATAGCCGCCACCGCCACCACCATAGCCGCCACCGCCACCGCCACCGCCGAACGGGACGAAGTTCATGCCCACCAAGCCCTCCACGAAAGTATTCGGATCAACCTTGAAGGTCCGCGTGAAGAGCGGCGTGGTCTCGACCTCCCGGGGCGTGAAAATGATCGCGTAGTCTTCTATGGAGAACTTGATGGGCTTGTCCGCACACTTGACGATGGCGTCCAGCACGTCGGCCAGGCGCACATTGCGCAGTTGGGAGCTGAACTTCACCTTAACCGTGGTGCTCAGATCCTCGGCCTCGGTGGGCGCGGCGGCCAATTGCACCTGCTGACCATTGGCATCCACTCCCATCTGCGGTTGACCGGCGCTACCTTGGCCCGAAGCAATGAGGAAGTTTATGCCTTCGCCGTCGTTATCGCGTTTGAGCGCCTCGACGCCCAAATCCTTGAGCACCTGGCCCAATTCAAAGTCAGACCAGCGGGCCGGGGTCTCCGTCAGGCGGATGCGGTTGAGCTTGCTGCTGATGGACTGGCGGCCCTGGCCGGTAAAGATGAGGTTGGTCGTGACATACGGATTGGGCACGGGCAGCAAATCTTTTTTCATCGGGGGCAGCCAGGCTTGCTCGACTTCCACCAAGCTCGTCTTGGCGGCCAGATCCTTGGCGGCCGCTGACCGGCCGTACCGCGCTTCCTTGACGAGACTGAGGTAATAGAGGGCGTTCTGGTTGTCGGGGTCGGTCAGGAATGCCTGCTTGAGCTTGGCCTCGGCGGCATCCAGTTTGCCCATTTCATAGTAGAGCTTGCCATCCTGCACCATAGTCCTGGCCAGAAGCTTGTTAGTGGCCACGGTGGAAACGGTCCGGAGCGCCTCCATGCTGGGCATCCGGCCGGCGTTGGCGGCCAGGAGAGCGTCGTTCTGTTGTTTGAACTGGAGAGCGATGGGGTCCTTCGGTGCCACCCGCAACGCCCCGTTGATCTGGGTCTGGGCCTCGACGTAGTCACGCCGCGCCCCGGCTATTTGGGCCAGTTGAATGCGGGTGGTCACCAAGCCGCTGACCGTCGCCCTGGTCTCGGCCTCAACCCCGCTGCCGATCCGCTGGATCAACTCAAAGGCGCGCTCGTAATTCTTGGCGGCGCGGGGCAGGTCTTTGGCGTCAAAAGCCTGCTGGGCTTCCGTGAGCTTTTCATGCATCTCGACGGTGAACGCCTGGCGGCGCACGGCCTCGGCCACCGCCGCACTGCCAGCGGGATCCTGCGGAAAAACGGGAGGCGGAAAGCTGAAAGCCGAAAGTAGTGCTGCGAGCAGCACAAACCGGCCTGGCTTGAACATTTTCTGCTTTCTGCTTTCTGCTTTCTGCTTTTTGCTTTCTGCTTTTTGCTCTGGTGTGATCATGGCTGGACAGCGGTGTTGGTGAACTTAATCGTCGTCTTTTTGCCGGTCTGTTTTGCAGACAATACAACTTCGTACCGACCGTTGGCAATGAGATTTATGGAGGCGATGATAAAATCCTCCCCGCCGAAACCGACGGTGGCACCCTCGCGCTTGTCCCGGAACGTCAGCCGGTCGGGATCGTATTTGAAATCAGCGGTGTAGCTTGCGATGCGGCGGAATGGTTTGCTCTTGGTGATGACGCCCGATTCCCGCGGATCGGCGAGTTCGATGATGAGTTGCTCGGGGTCGTTGAGCGGACCTTTAACCGCCTTGAGCAGATAGACTTCGGTCTTGTCGCCCGGTGCCAAGTAACGGGTCGAGACGCGCTTGTTGCTCCTTTGCTCCGCCTGGTTTTCCGTCTTGATCAGGTAGTTGGAACCGGAGACGCCAACGGCTTCCAGGCTGATGGTAAGATAGAGCGGGCTGAGCTTGGTGACTTCCAGCTTTCCGGGACCGATCTCCCGGCCCGTGGCAATCTTCAGGAGGCGGCCGTCGGGGGTCTTGATCCACTGCACCGGGTTGCAGAAATTGTGCGGCGGGGCCTGGAGCGAAAGACTGTAGCGGGCTTTTGTCCCCTCCAGCACCGCCTCGTTCTCTTCCATGTTGATCGCTGGCAGCGGCGTGACCCGCTTGCCGAAGTTTTGCACGCGCATCTGCTCCAACTCCGTCCGCTCGTTGGCGATCTTGAACGGCAGGTAGGCGACGGCACCGGCCAAGCCGAGCAGCACCACCACGAGAATGATCTTCTCGTAATGCCTCTTGAAGTTTTCCAACTGCCGCTTAAGAAAATCCATACGACGCTATTTCGGCCTCCGACCAGGGCCGCCTCGGCGGACATTGCCACCGGCGGCATCGCCTTTGGGCGCTCCCACTTGCACGAAGACCACGGTAAGTGTCACCCGGACGGCCTGCTCGTAGAGCACGGGTTTGGAGGGGGCGGTGACAGACGCCGCCGGGCGCACGACGCGCGGTGGCGCGTAGCCCTGCATCGGCATCCGGCCGTACTGGCCGTAACCACGGCCCCCCCCGGCGGCAGGCATCGGTTGGGGAAAGAAGGCCGGGGCGGGAGCCGTCTCGGCCACCGCTGCGCTGGCCGTGGGGGGCGCTGCCTCGATGTTGATGGTCTTGACGATGACGCCGTACGGGGAACTGGCCAAGCCAACCATCACGCTGGCCAGCTCCGAACTGAAGCAACGGAGCTTCAACTCGAAAGGCTCCAGCACCGCCCAATCGTTGGTCTGCGGGGTCTGGTTCAGATAATCGTTGGGAAAGCGGGTCGTCTCGTCCTCGCTACAGACTTTCACGCGCCGCCAACCATCCAGCGCGTTGATTTTCGCGCTGACCAGCACGTCGCAGATCACCTTCACCTCGCCCAGTTGGCGGGCCAGCAATTGCAGGCTGCTCGGCGAGAAGGTGACCTTGGGCACGATGGAATCGAACGAGAAATTGTAGTTCGAGGCGGGCAGGGTGATGCCGGCGCTGCGGGAATCGCGTCGCATCTGGTCAATCGTTCGCAACAGGTCGGCCGTAAATTCCTGACCGCTCAACCGGGCGTTGTCGGGGATGGAGGGCACCGGCACAAAGGCCGCCCGTGCTTGGCCGAGAAACGCGCCCAACCCCTTGATCTGGCTCTGCCCGATGGCGATGTTGTCCACTTTGTTCGTGGATCCGCCGGCGTTGGCGTAGCCGGGGTGGTCTTTGCTGTCGTTGATGCGCTTAAGCTCCGCGTAGGCGGCGTTGAGCTTCTCCTTGACCTCGTTGTTAGCCCCCTCCTTCTGTGAGTAATAGATCATCGCCACCGCCAAGAGGCCCAGTGCCACGACGGCCCCGATGAGGAAATAGAGGTTTCGCTTGATCCAGGACATACTACTTAGAGCTTCATTGGGCGCCGGAGTTTCCAAATCACCTTGAACGTAAAGGTGCCGGGCGCTTCTTCGGCCCCCATCTCGCCGTCAATCCGCGTCGCAGGCTCCTTGGCACCCTTGACCTCTTCCGCCGTGAGCGGACTGCTTCGCAACTCTTCAATGAAGGAGAAAACGATGGTGTTGTTGGCCGAGGCGTTGACGTTGACCATGTTGACGGCACGGAGGCGGAGAGTGACCTCGGAGATCTCGTTCGTCGCGCCGGCAGGAGCGGCAGCCGACACAGCTTGGGCACCGTCCGGCGCAACCGCCGGCGCGGGGGCAGCCGGTTCGGGCGCGACCGCCTCGGGCACGGCAGGGGCCATTGCCGGAGGCATGGCTCTCCCGCGCATGCCGCCGAAGTAGCGCCGCATCATCATCTCCCTCTCCACAGGAGACATCCCACCATACGGACCGTACATCGGCGGGGTTCCGTCGGCAGGGGCAACTGCGGAGGGGTCGAACGGATTGGCCGAGCTTTCGGTGTCCGTCTTGACGGTGATGAATCTTTCGACCCAAAGGCCGGTGTCTTGGTCGCCCAACTTCGCTTTGGCCTTGGTCTCGGTCTGGACCAGCACCCGGTGAAGCTCCTTCAGCACGTCCGCCCAGTAATAACGGTCGTTGATCCAGGTGACCATCTGAGTCTGCTCCGCTTTGACCTTCTTCAAATCCTCCGTCACTCCGGTAAACTCCTGCGCCCGCGCCTGGAGAGGACCAAGATCGCGCTGCACCTGTTCCAGTTCTTTAGCCTTGATCTCGGCCAAATTGCCATAGAGGTAGCCCATGGCGAACACGACCAGCGTCACGCAGAAAACCGTGGCAACCAGGTAAGGCTTCTTCTGGTCGAAGGCCTGCAAGCGCCGGGTGGTCTTGGGCATCAGGTTCAGTTCGACCGGGCAGGTGGCCAGGTTGCGCAGGCCCAGGCCGACGACTTCGCCCATGGAATGGGCCACTCGGGCCAGATCTTCCAGACTCAGGGCCGGGTCAATCTCGACGTTGCGGAAGGGGTTGAGATACTCGACCGGGATGTTGAGCTTTTCCGCGAAGAACTGGGCGGTGTAGGTCATTATGGACGCGCCGCCCGACAAGTAGAGCCTTTGGGGCATGGCCCCACCTTGCTGCCCCTTGTAGAACTGCATGGTCTGGTTGACCTGGATATGGAGGCGGGTCATGAACTGCCGGGCGATCTTCGACAGCGCCGCTTGCTGCTCGCTTTCCGGCTCCGCGTAGGCACCGCCCAAGCTGACAAACCCTTCCTTGATCTTGAAGTCCTCGGCGTGTGCCCAACCTTTCTTCGACTCGTTGATGAAATCCTGGGTGATGGCATTGGCGCCCAAGTTGATACTCCGCGAAAAAACTTTCCCTTTTTCAAAAAACAGCAGGCTGCTCGTCTTGGCACCGATGTCCAGCAACATGCTGCATTCCTCGACATCGCCGTAGTTGTAGCGGAAGGCGTTGCACAGCGCGGCCGGGGACACGTCGGCCACATTCAGCCGCAACCCCTCTTGGTCCACCAGCTTGAACAACTTTTCGATGACATCGGATTTGATGGCCACCAACAACACTTCCAGCTCTCCGCTGGCGCTCGTGCCGAGAATCTGGTAGTCCCACACCACCTCCTGAAGCGGGAACGGCACGTTCTGCTGCGCCTCATACTGGATGATCTGGCTGATCTTGCCAGTCTCGACGGCGGGCAGTTTGACGAACTTGGAGAAAACATCGAAGCCCCGGGCGCAGACGTTGACGGTCTTGGCCTTGATCCCCTTCTCGGCGATCATCTCGTCCAGCGCCTTCTTGACGGCGGCCTCCCGCTTGCTGTCCAGCATGCCGTCCGCGCCCAACGGCTTAAGGCCGAACTGCTTCAAGCGCAGGCCGCCCGACTCGTTGACTTCGAACTCGGCCAGCTTCAGGCTGCCGGCGCCGAAATCCACCGCCAGAAATGACTTCGATTTAAGCATGTAAAACCAACGTCCGCTTCGCCGATCCGCTGGAACCCACCAGACCCGCAAAAAGCAACCCGTTTTCAGTACTGGAATCGCGCCGACCGGTCAAACATAAAAACTATTTTCCACCCATCACCCCGCCCCGGCTCGCAATAGTGTGCCTCACATCCGGTGCCGCGCAATAGGCAATTTTCAGGCCTGTAACCGCGCGCTACGGCTTTTTCGCCGCGTCGTCCGCCCCGGCGGCATGCATGTGCCGATGCACAAAAAAATAATACAGCCCGCCCAGCACCAGCGCCGCCAGGGCGATCCATTTCGACAGCGTCCGGTAAAAACTCTCCGTCTGCGCCAAGTCCGCGCCCATCTTCACCCCCACCCAGCACAGCACCACGCACCAGACCGCCGAACCGACCAGCGTGTAGAGCGAAAACTTCCAGTAGTCCATCCGCACTATCCCTGCCGGGACGCCGATCAAATGCCGCACCACCGGCAGCAGCCGCGAAATGAAAATGCCCATCGCGCCGTAGTGCGCCGCCCACCGCTCCGCGCCGGCAACCTTCTCCGCCGGGATAAAGACGTATTTTCCGTAGCGCAGCACCAGCGGCCGGCCCGCCCAGCGCGCCGCCCAATACATCGCCGTCGCTCCAACCCACGATCCGATCGCGCCGGCAATCACGATGCCCGTCAGGCTCAAAGGCAGCTTGCCGGTGTAGGCCAGATGCGCCGCCGGCGGAATGACAAACTCGCTGGGCAGCGGCACGATGGAACTCTCGATCGCCATCAGCAGGCCAATCAAAGAATACCCGCCGGTCGTTTCCAACGTGGTCTGGTACCAATCAAGCAGCGCTTTCAGCATGGCCGGAAGGTAGGGCAGAGAGCAGAAAGCGGAAAGCGGAAAACACAACAACAAAGCAACGAAGCCACAAAGAACTGATACCATTCCCCTATAATAATCGGTAGAAATATCTGGTAAATGGCCAGGTCAGGGTGTAAACT
>CAINDV010000501.1 GCA_903847485.1 uncultured Verrucomicrobiota bacterium | reverse complement strand
TCCTGCCGAGCCTCAACGACAGCGGTAATGAGCAGCTCGGCAGGAGCCTCGCCCTACCACGCCAGGCGTTTTTATCCACGCTCTTACGGCCGAGCCGCCTAACCCCAAATGGCGCGGACGAACTCGGTTATCCGTAGCAGCGAACTGGAGTTCGGCACTCCGCCGGCAGCGGAGCGGACCAATTCCTGACTTGTGACGAACGCCTGCTCTGGCGATATTCCGGGCCGATGACGGTCCAGAATCCCGTGACCTTTTTCATCAGCTTGACCTGACTATGACCCTGACCGTTGAAAACGAATCCGCCGCCACCGCCAGCGTGAAGGAATGTTGGCTGGTGCTGGCACCGGAGAAACAGATCGAGGTCCATCCCCTGCCTCAGGGCGAGCAGTTTGCCGAACACGCCGTCCACGGGCCGGGCTTCACGGTCGGGTTGGATCGACTCTTTGCCGAATAACCAGATTACAAAGCAGAACCTGCTTTCGCTATGAGCGTAGAACTACTCGAATCCCAAGTGCTGGCGCTGCCGCTGGCCGAGCGGCGTGCCTTCACCCGCTGGCTGGACGACCACCGCGACGAAATTGAGCAACCGTCCCGCCTGGCTTGCGCGCAGGCCGCCGAAGTCGGCCAGCGCCTCGCCGAAATGGAGGCCGACCCCAGCTTGCGCGTACCCTTCGCCGAAGCGGACGTCGCGCAGATGTTCCAGGAGATCATGGATGAGCGTGCTGCGAAGACATCCGCTCCTTCGTGCTGACCTCAGCGAGGCCATCAACTGGTATGAAGACCAACGGCCCGGTTTGGGGATGGAGTTTGCGGCGGACTTTCTCGCCCACTACCGCCGCCTGGCGCGCGACGCGCAGCTCTACGCCGTACGCTTTGCCGACGTGCGCCGCGCCAATCTCGACCGTTTCCCCTACGGGCTTTTCTACGTCATCCGCCCGCCGGAAATCTGGCTGCTCGCCGTCCTCCACGCCAGCCGCGACACCCAAACCGTCCTCGCCGGGCGGAGGCGGCATTTCCGAACCGCAAAGGGAACCAGTCCAACAGAATGAAACCAAGAACCTCAAAGCATGGGACTGCCACATTTGCGGAGCATCAACCCGAAGTCCACCGCCAGCCGCAGGGCGGGCAGTTTGCCGAACACGCCGTCCACGGGCCGAGCGGAACGCTGACCAGCGCGGTGGTGCCTGGCTTCACGGTCGAGTTGGACCGCATCTTTGTGGCGTCACAGAAGTTTTAACAATGAGTAATCCCCTGCATTCTCTTACGCGGCAGTTGAGATCCACGGCGGCGCTGTTCCGAGCGGTATATTGTCGTAGCTCTCTGCGTGATAAAGCCCTGACTCTGAGACTAATTGACGGGGCGGACGCGCCTCGGCAGTTTCTACGGTACGTCGCCGAACGGGCGATGGCGTTGGCAGATGTAACAGACCAGAAGGATTTTCGGAAATGCCAAGTAGCGTCGGCGCTGGTCCGTGCTGGTGACTTCGACCATGCAAAAGCCGTCATAGAACGAATTGGGTCCAAAGCTGCGATGGAGTCCGGACTCCACGACATCGCCATGGCATATGCGAGTGCGGGTCAAGGCTCGCAGGCGCTCGACATTGCCAATCGACTGCAGGACGAATTCGCTCGGGGTATGGTTGTAGATTCCATTGCCAGGATGGCGTGTTCCACCGGGCGTGTTGACGAGTTTATGATGATGGTTGGCCAAATCCAAGAAGCAGAGGCAAGGAATTCCGCCCTCAAGACTTTGGTAGATGAGTTGGCAAAGACCGGTAACGCCGACCAAGCCATAGCCGTGATCAATCGGTTCGAAAATGATTTCGAAGATGACTTCGAGCGAGTGAATGCTGTGGATTCTGTCGTCAGGACGCTGTGCTCCGTCGGACGTGCCGGCGCGTTGGTGACACTGGTTGGCCAAATCCAAGGGGCAAGAGCAAGGAATTCCGGCTTCAGAGTTTTAGCCTGTGAGTTGGCAAAGACCGGCAACGCCGACCAAGCCATAGCCGTGATCAATCGGCTCGAAAGTGATTTCGAAGGTGACATTGAGCGAGTGGAGGCTGCGGATTCTGTCGTCAGGACGCTGTGCTCCGTCGGACGTGCCGGCGAGTTGGTGACACTGGTTTGCCAAATCCAAGGAGCAAGAGCAAGGAGTTCCGGCTTCAGGGTTTTGGCCTGCGAGTTGGCAAAAGCTGGAAGAGTCGAACAGTCCGTCACAGCGTCATCTCAAATCGACGATAAATTCGGGCGTAGCGATACATTCCAAGAAGTTGGTAAGATCCTGTTTGAAGCTGGCAAGCTACCCGAGTTTTCTGCGGCCTTGGCGCAGTTACAAGAGCCGGAAGCAAGACTCTCTGCCCGGAGCGCGCTGGTGGCAGCTTTCGCCAGAAACGGGAATATGCGAGAAGCCGTTAACATTGCGAATTCAATCTGGCCGAATCCAATCGGGCCGAACGCCTCAATCACGTTCTCACCTGTTTTTTCTGGGGCGTTTGCGAAAGGCCCATTCTCCGTGGATACTTTGCTTTTGGGTGAGCAGATTCAAAACAGAGAAATCAGGGATCGCTTTTGGAGGGCCGCTGCGCCGGCCTTTGTCCAAAGCGGGCAAGCGCACGAATTTGCCACTGCCGTCCTGCGATTTGATGACATCAGAATTCGTGATTCGGCGTTCGATTCGTTGGTAAACGTGCTCATCACTTCAGGGAATCTCGACTTGACAGCCAGCATCCCCGGCCAGATGACAGACGAGAAACACCAGAAGGAAGCACGGGAACGCCTGGCTATTGCGAGTGCGGAAATTGAGACACAGAACCAGGAGCCTTTTGAAAAAGTAATTGAACGGTTAAAACGTGGCATTCTCGCCAATGACTCGATGCTGATGCACTTAGTGGTTGACGAAGTTATTGAGTTGGCGACGAAGTATTGGGGCCGAGGAGCAAAGGGGGCGGCCAAGAGTGCTATTGGACTTTTCGCTCTCATCAATGAGCGTTTTGACAGGGAAAGTGCGTTGGGAACAATAGGATCCCGATTGGCCGAGGCAGGAAAGGTCGAGATGCTTTTCGAATCGCTAGATGTGATCAGGAACCCACAAGACAGAGACGCTGCTCTGAGTGCAGCAATAGAGCAACTCGCCAGCAAGGGAGACTTGGAACTCGCATGTGACTGCCTCTCCAAGATTCAGGACCGAGATGCTGCAGAGTGCCCGATCGCAGGTGCCTACGCGAGAGCCGCAAGCCGGCTTTTGGAGTCGCGCAAACCTAAAGCGATTGTATCGGCAATCGGCCGCCTGAGCCACAGACCGAATAGAGATAAGTTCCGGGCCGCCGTCGCACTGGGGCTGTCAAGAGCCGGAGATCATGAAAACGCAAGGGGGCTTATCGCTCAGATTGAAGATGGAGAGGAGAGGAAGCAAGCAGTCGGTGCATTATCGGTGTTCAACTGGGAAAATGCGCGGTCTTTTGCCCAAGTGATCGCCTTAGCTGAGTGCCTGGAGAACGGGCTGGAGAAAGACCTTTTTCTGGAATCTGAAGCTTCGGCGATGGAAAAGGCTGGCCGAACCAGTGAGGCTCTTCGTACCCGGTCGCATATCCGCAGTCCAATAGTCTGGTCGGTTGGGATGTGGCCAGTTTACGTTTCAGAATTGCAAGAAATCATCCGCAGTGGACAGATTGACCGTGCAATCGAGATGGCTTCGAAACCCAAAGATCACGGTGCCAGGAGCACGTTTCTCACAGTGGCCGCGGAGGAAATGGTGCAATCTGGAAAGTGTGACCGCCTTGCCGAGGTGGTTTCCGAAGCAATCAAGTCTGCCAAGAGAATCAAGGAGAAAGATTTGAGAGCGATCGGCATTTTGGGCATCGCTGCTGTAGTTGCTTGCCGGCCAATCAAAACCATAGGCCGAGAACCCAAGCAGAGTTTCAACGCCACTGACAAGCAGATGGCATTGTGTATTCTTAAGGCACTCCTCGCGTAGCTCACGGTAGGGAAGATAGAGAAAGTCAGTCCTCACTAGTGACACAATTAACGAAGCCGCCAACCGTTAGGATTCCAGCCGTTAGGATTCCATCACGCTCGGGTAACCTCTTGGATCAAGCCAGAGTGGCCCGCCGCGCCTTTGCCGTCACGTCGTTCGCGGAGGTGGAGCGCGTGGCTCGGACCTACTAGCGCTCGCGGACCCCGGACGAACGCCTGGAAGCCTTGGAACTCTGCCGCCAAATCGCCTATGGCTAGCATCCGACTACCCGTGAACGTTCGCGCATCAGGGGGCTTTTCTCGTAGCGGCGTCTCAGCAGAACGCCGCCATCTAAAGAACAGGTGGGAAGAGTGCTGCGCTCTGCCGAGGTGCCGCTACGGCTCATCACGTTCTGTCGCCGGAGCGACAAACGGCAGTTCAGCAGGCGGCCATCACTCCAGCCTTTCCCGCCAATATCGCGGACGGCGTTTGCCGTGCATGACGGCGACGATCCACACCCGGTCGGGTTGGTTGAGGAAGATCACGGCGTAGGGGAACTTGCGGCAGAGGTGTCTCTGGGCCGGCGGGTCGAACCAGAAGAACCGTTCCGGGTCTTGCAGAATCTCCCGGATAACCTCCTCCACCTCGTCATAGAACCGCCCAGCCAACTCCGGTTGAATGGCAGCGTAGTAGCGGGCGGCCTCGGCGTATTCCTCCGCCGCTTCGGGATGAAAGATATGGGGCTTCACCGTCCCACGATCTCGCGGATGCGGGCGGAAACCAACTCACCAGGCACTCCCGTCACACGACCGCTTTCGATGTCGGCAATCCGGCGTCGAGCTTCCACCTTCCAAGCCGCTTCGATCTCAGGCGTGGAAGGCAGTTCCAAGATCAGCCGGTCCACCAGCTCAGCCACCTGCTCAGTCGGCCACTGTTGGGTTTCCAGAAAGATTTGATCCAAAGTCATCGGCATGGGGGAAAGCGTAGTGTCCTTTGAGCCGCAATTCAACCCTGACAATGGAGATCCAGAGCATGGCCGCCTGGAAGCCTTGGAACTTTGCCGCCAAATCACCTGTGGCTGCGATCCGACTGCCGGCAGACGGGCGCTGCTCAGTCTCCGCAAAGCTATTCCCAGCCCGCCAGGGCGACCGACAATAGCCCAGCGCTTCAGCGCTGGGTGTGGGGCCGTGCGGATGAAATGAGTCCCGGCAGGGACGGCAGAAACCCCATTGTCAACCGGACGTTCTGTCGTCCCTGGCGGGGCACGAACCGCCTGAAACCGGTGTCCAAAGTGAAGACTAACCCCTTTACGGCTGCTCACCAAGGTCGGAGCAGACGGAAGAACCCATTACCAGTCGCTGCAGGCAACGTGACGCGCAGCGAGCTTGGGTCAGTGGTGACAGCGTTAGTGACCGGAGTCCAAAGCGGTGAGGTTCCCAGTGCGCTGGTAGTTTCCAAAAGCGTGTCGGCCGTGGTTTTGTCCCAGGCAACGGTGACGCTACTGCCCGATGTCCAGGCGCGCAGCCATACTGGAGCGACGATGACCAGGAGGCCGGAGTTTTGCGTGGTAGCGGCACCGGCGGTGGCGGTGACGGTCCACGAGTAAGTTCCCGGTGCGGAGTAAGTGTGGGCTGGGAATTGGTTAGTGTCCTGCGCGCCGTCGCCGAACGTCCAGTGGTAGGTGACGGGCGCGGTGATATTGACAGGCGATGGCACTACGGCAAAGGCCACCGGCCAGCCGGCGGGATAACTCGGAGGCACGTGCGCCGCCGCGGTGAGGGAGTAAGGCCCTTGCGCCACGTTCACGGTACCAGTGCCAAGGTTGGAGTCAGAATAGCTGTCGTTGGCTGCGAAGGTGAACCGCTCCGTGCCGACGAAGCCTGGTTCCGGGTAGTAGGTCGCGAGGTGATTGGTCACGCCGACCGACCCGCGCGCAGGTTGCGAGACGATGCGGAAGGTGAGCGGATTGCCGTTGGCATCGGTGCCTGGCAGGGTCATGGCCACGTTCGCGCTGTTAGGCGTGTTGGTGGTAACGCTGGCGACGACTGGAGGAGTGTTCGTCGTGGGATCGCTACTGCTGGCTCCGTTGTGACAGTCGTAGCAGCCGACTTGGTGGCCACGCCAATAGGTCTTCGTGCCGAACTTGCTGGTGACGGTGCGGGTCGTTTGCGCCTTGGCGAGGACGCTGCCACGGTAATTGCTGCCGTGGCAGGCCTGACACTGTGCGGGCGTGATGGTGCCGGCCTCAAGCAGGTCCGGGTGGTTGTCCACCATGGTTTGACCCAGCGGATGCATCCCGTGTGGTCCGGCACCGACGGTCGTGGCGCTGGCCGTCATTGTGGTGTGGCAGGCAGTGCATTCGACCATCATGCCGGCGTGGCCTTGGATGGCTTGGTTGCGCAGGTTGTCGTTGGCGTGGGTGCTGGGAAACTCGGCGTGAGTGGAGCCGTGACAAGCCGAGCATTGCAGCCCGCCGTGCCCGTAAGCAAAGCGGTAGAGCGAGAGTCCGCCGGCGGGTGTGTTGGGGGTGGTGGCGAAAGTGCTGTTCACCGGCACGCGAGGCAAACCGTTGGTCTCGAACGAGGAAGTGTAGCGGATTTGTCCGTTGTTACTCGTAGCGGTGCCAGTGTGGCAACTTTGACAGTTAGGTTCCATGAACCAGCCGACGCGATTAGTCGCACCAACGGCGCTCATGTTGCCGTGGCAGCTCTGGCATTGCATTTCCATCGAACCGTCGGTGGCGATCGCGCCGCCCATGGCCCCGCGCAGACACTTAGTCGTCGAACCAGGGTGGCAGCGGTAACAAGCCTGGCGATTCGCCGAGTTATCAAGTGTGGTGTTGAGGATCGGGTCGGACACATGAGCATGGAAGGCATGCACCGAGGTGGTTAGTTGCGGAATGGTTCCATAACTGGGTGTGCCCAGCGCCTCGGAGGCATGGCAGGCAGCACAGAGCACGGGTTGGTTGTCGGCCACCACGCCCCGGTAAAGACCCTGCGGATTGAAACCGCGTGCCGCCAGCGCCGCCGTGTACAGCGCCCCGTGCCGCGCAAACTGGTGTTCGTCGTGCAACCGCAGAATGTTCAGGCGGAAATCCCGCTCCTGAAGCCCGTCCCACAGCCACCCGGCGGCGGGTTGCGCGGCGGCTTGGGTGCCGGAAGCGTGACAAGCGCGGCAATCCATCTCATCGGACACGGGCAGGACGATATCGTTGGTGGCGATGGGCGTGCCGCCGCTCTTGTGCGCGATGAGGCGCATCAGCGGATAGGGGTTCTTGACGTGAGCATCGTCGTAGGGCGAAATCGGGATGCCTTCGGCACGGAACCAATTTACCGGTGTGGCGACCCCGGCGGCAGGATGATTGGTTGGCTCGAACAACATGCTTTGGGGCGTATTGCTGACGCCAGGCATGCTCCAGCCAGCCAGCCCGCCTTCCGGCGCGAGGGTGGCGCCGAAGAGGGCTTTCGCGTAAATGTAATAGTTCCCTTTACCCATCGCCGTGGCATTGAACGAGCCGCCGGGATCGGCGACCGCCTGGTAAGTCACACTGTAACCGACGCCGTTGGTGACCAGCTTGCCGCCCACGATGAGTTGGGACTCGATCGTATTGTAGGGCGGCAGGATGCTGAACACGGAGTAGTCACTGTCCATACAGTGCATGCCGAGGTTGTTCCAACTGAGAATCTGGTTGGAAGCCGCGTGGAGCGCGAGGGGAGCCGCAAGGATTGCGGTGAGTAAAGTTCTTGTCTTCATAGTTCTAGGTACACTGCGTTACGGTTGCTGAGTCCAAAGGAAGGAAAAGGTTACAAACAATATCGGACTTTACGGATGGAGCCGGCGAAAGCAACCGATCGCGCCCCGCGCTGCGGTGATCCCGTCCATAGGTGAGATGCGGCTGAGACTTCATAGCCATAGTCTTTCAGCGCACTTCGACGCGATAAAAACGTCGCGGTCTTCCGGTCGCGCCCGGGTCGGTGAAGGTCAGCGTGCCGCCGTCGGTAACCCAGCCGTCGGGCAGCGGCGGCGTGCCGGGCGTCCAGACGTTGGCGGCAAGATTCTCGGAATAGACCAGCCGGTATTGGGAAACACTGAGCGTATCCCAGACCGGGAACGAAGGACCGTGGTTCGTGAAATTAAGGCTGAAGTTGTTGCTGTCAATGACCGGCGCGGGCGGACGATTGGTCAACTGCACCATGAGATTGTCCAGCGCCTGATAGCCGGGAGGGCTGCTGTTACCAATAAGAGCGTGTATGAAAACGCCTGGCGTGGTAGGGCGAGGCTCCGACCGAGCTGTCCG
>CAINDV010000500.1 GCA_903847485.1 uncultured Verrucomicrobiota bacterium | reverse complement strand
GTCTTCGAGAATGGTGCAACTGCGATACTTGAACTCGGTGGGCGCACCCCACGAAACACCGGCGATCTGGCCGAGCCAACCCGCCTTCATCTTGTCGCGGTACTCGCTCACGGGGAGGCGGCGGTATGCGGGCGACTCCGCCGCCCGCACATTCACTGCTAGAAGCGTGATCCAAACGCCAACCCATGCGCAGCTGTTTTTGTTAGTCCTCATCTTGTGGTCTATTGTTAGTTATCCGTTATTGAGGTTCTATCACTCCGTGTCAATGGATATGCCAGCCCAGTACCCGCCCTCCCAACACCATTCTCCGGCAGGTTGATTGTAAAGCTCCAGAAGAATGCTCTTGCCCTGGTACTTGGAGAGATCCACTGACACGTCGAGCCAGTCGTTGGGCGCGGTGGCCTCCCCAACCGCCTTGCGCAGGAGTTCCCGCGCGTCGGCCTTGACCAGCAGATCCCACTCGCCCCCGCGGTGATGGCCGACCGTCAGCTTGAGCGTCGTCTTCTTCCCGGCGGGGATGTCTGCCATGCGGCTGAGAACACAGGCGGTGGCCTTGTCGAGCGGGTGGGTGATGAGAACGTTCTTGCGCCCCAACTCTCCGTCGCGAAGGCCGGGTTCCATCTCGGTGCCGCAGTTCGCAATGGTCCAGCCGGGAGCCAGCTTATGGACGTCCTTTTTCAGCGCCACGGCGGATCCTGGAACGGTAATCTGGTCCATCTCGGCCGCGGTGAACTTACTCTCCGCGATGGGGCCCGGCGCCCAGCTCAGCTCCAGCTTGCTCGGCTTCGCGGGTTTCACAGGGATGACGAAAATCTCCTCGCCCTTCGTGTCCTTCTCGATCCGGCCCCCCTCCTTCACGATCGCCTGGCGCGCCAGCTTCTCGCACACATCCAACAGTCCAGGCACGTTGTAGGCGGTGTTACTGAAGAAACTTTTCTCATTGAGATCCTTCGTGAAACGGTCAGGCAGTTTCGAAAAGCCGAACGTGGTGAAAATGACACCGCCGGCACTCGATGGGTTACAGTCAGAGTCCAGGCCGCAGCGGCAGGCAATGATGATCGTCTGGTCGAGGTCGCCCTTGCCATAGAGCAGGCCCATGAGGACATAGGCGGCGTTGATTTTACAGTCGATCCCATCAAGCCCGGTGGAGGCCTTGAGGTACTCGGGATCTTTCCGGTACTTCTCCTGGCAGCGCTTCCAGCATTCCTCCCAGGTGGGAATCTCCTTCGACCATTTCAGCACATCGCGGACCATCTCGGCATGCTGGCTTTCGGCGGGTATGGCCATGAGGCCGGCCTCAATGACCTTGACGATGTCTTTCTTGAAAAAGGCCTCGGCATACATCGCGCCCATGAACTGGCCGGCGTAGATGCCGTCGCCGTAGTTCATGAGGCGGCCGAACTTTTCACCCATGGCGATGGCGACGTTGGGCAGGCCCGGGGCGATCAGGCCGGAATAATCGGCTTCTATCTGGTAATCAATGTCGTTGGGGCATTTGTTGAACTGCGGGTGACCGGAGTCCGGCGGCGCGATGCCCATGCGGAGGTTCTCGCGGCCGGCATTGTTGGCGCATGCGAGATTATAGCCGCTATTGGCGAAATCGATGCCGGCCTGGCGGATGGAGCAGTCGAGGCCGTGCTGTTCCATGGTGCGCAGGAAGGTCATCTCGACGTAGAGGTCATCCTGTTCGAAGGCGTCATTGATCAAGCGGGGCTGCCATTTCGGCATTTCGTTTTCAGGTATGATACGATCTTTGTACTTGAACTCAGTGGGCGCGCCCAGGGTGACGCCGGCCATCTGGCCGATCCAGCCCGCCTTCATCTTATCGCGGTAATCCTTCACTGACAGGCGACGGTACTGAGTTGGTTCCAACCCCCGCACATTCACGGTTAGAAGCGTGATCCATACGCCAAACCACACATAGATGCTGTTACTTGGTTTCATTTGATTATCGTTTGTTTCATTTCTTCAAGAACCTTTCAATCTCCCGTCGTGTCGGGGCCGAGGGCTGCGCACCGAGGCGCGTGACCGAGATTGCTGCGGCCGCATTCGCAAACCGAACCGCCAGATCCAACAGCTTGCCTTCCGCCAACGCGACGGCCAGCGCGCCGTTGAAGATGTCGCCAGCCGCGGTGGTGTCCACGGCTTTGACTTTGAATCCGGGCACAAATTGCCCGCCGCTTTCCGTCACCACGAATGCACCGCGCGCGCCAAGCGTGATGATGACAGTCTGCACGCCGCGGGCCCGCAGTTTTGCGGCAGCAACGGCAGCGGAAGCATCATCTTTGACGGCGATGCCCGTCAACAACTCGGCTTCGGTCTCGTTCGGCGTGAGGATCGAAACGCGTTTCAGCAGCTTGTCCGGCAGCGGCCGTGCGGGCGCCGGGTTGAGAATGACGCGCACGCCGGCGTTGGCCGCGAGCTCGGCGGCGGCTTGGACGGTTTCCAGCGGCGTCTCCAGTTGCATGACGAGCACGCTGGCGCCGTCGAAAACCGCTTTCGCCTTCTTCACGTCCGCCGGCGACAGTTTGGCATTCGCGCCACCGGCGACAGCAATGCTGTTCTCGCCATCCTTGGCGACAAAGATGAGTGCGACACCGGACGGGTTAGTCTTGTCACGCATTACATAGTCCACGTTGATGCCGTCCTTGACGAAGCCGGCCACGGCTTGGTCGCCGAACATGTCCTGACCGACGCGTGCAATGAATGTGACCTGCCCACCGGCGCGCGCGGCGCCGACGGCTTGGTTGGCGCCTTTGCCACCGGCGGCGGTAACAAAGGCGCCGCCGAGAATCGTTTCGCCGGGCCGCGGGATGCGGTCGAGCTTGATGATCATGTCGGTGTTGGAACTGCCGACGACGAGGATGGAGGAGGATGACATAGGAGGAATGGGGGGTGGAGTGGTGGAGTGGTGGAGTAGTGGAGTAGTGGAGTAGTGGAGTGGTGGAGTAGTGGAGTGGTGGAGTGGTGGAGTAGTGGAGTGGTGGAGTAGTGGAGTAGTGGAGTAGTGGAGTGGTGGAGAAATGGAGTGATGGAGTGATGG
>CAINDV010000499.1 GCA_903847485.1 uncultured Verrucomicrobiota bacterium | reverse complement strand
GCCTGTATTTCGCCCCTCCGGGGCTGGGGGAACCTCTGGGCTGGCTTGGCTATAAACATGGCGCTCCTACGGAGCTGGCACTGAACGGCGCTCGCCTTAACTAAACGGCAGTGCGGCATTGGGGACGTGACGAGAGCCGCTTCAGCAGTTTGGCGGAGTCTCTCTCGCCGAAGCCGTTGAAACGGCTAGCCCAGCCAAGTCTCGTACCTCACCCGGCTGAAGCCGGGTGCTAATGGGAGGTGGCAAGCAACTACAATGCGCCCGGCTCGCCCGAGGCATCTCCGTTTCTTGCCCGGCCGTTTCCAGCCCGGCAGGGCGGCAGAAAATAGCCCATCGTTTCAACGCTGGGCTGCGGCAGCGCGAACGGAACCAGTCCCGTCGGGGACGACAGAGAGCCGGCGGTCCAACGACCGTTCACTCGTCCCTGACGGGACTTGCGCCAACCGGGAGCGCCGTCCCAGCGTTGAAACGCTGGGCTATTCTCTTTCGCCCTGCCGGGCTGGAAACGGTCGCCCAGAAACTGAGATGTCCCTGTTCCCACCCAGCGGTCATCCCAGACTTGCTTGCCGGCCACCTGGTCTTTTACCATGTCCGCGCATGACTAACTCGCAACCCGCGCCCGCCGGCGGCTCCACGATTCGCCCCGGCCAGATATCCATTCTGATCGCCACACGCGGCCGGCCCGAAACCTTGGCGCAGGTCTTTGAGTCGTTGCGTGCCAACACCACGCGCAAGGACCAGGCCGCGCTCTGGCTGTACGTGGACGACGATGACGAAGTGATGCGCAAGGTGCTGGCCGAGGGCACGCTGCCGGATCCCGGGGTGCCGGTTCACTGGCACATCGGGCCGCGCCCGGGCGGGCTGGGCGAGACTCACCATGTGCTGTGGACGGCGTCGGGCGGCAATTCCCAGATTTACGTCACTTCGGTGGATGATGCGCGGTTCGCCACGCCCGGCTGGGACGACATCGTTCGTGCCACATTCGACCAGCATCCGGACGGCATCTTGCTTGCGTTCTCGCATGATCCCATGACCGCTGACCAAGCCACTTACCCCATCCTCGGCGGGCCTTGGATTCGCACGCTCGGCAAACTTTACCCCGGCTATTTCCCCTATTGGTTCGACGACAAGTGGGTGGACCAGGTCGGGCGCATGGCCGGCCGGTGTGTCAAGTTGCCGATCACGCTGGCGCCCATCGGCGGCAAAGGCCGCACCAAGCGCATGCGCAATATGCCGTTCTGGACGCGCTTCTTCCAGCTCACCTTGAGCGAGCGCAAGGAGAGCGCCCGCCAATTGCTCACCAAAATTCACGGTCCCGGCACCCCCGCCTTGACCGCGGCGCTCGCGCAAATGGAGCAGCAGGCGCAAGCCTTTGCCCAGGAGAAAGAGCAATTCTCCGACGCCTACTGCGTCTTCCAAGAGGAGCGCCACACCGAGATGTCGCCGGAGGACCGGAATCGTTTTGACCCCAAATCCTTTCGGCCGGAAGCTTCCGCTGTGTCCCGCCTCATCACCATGGCGCAGACCGCCTTCACCGTGGGCCGCTTCGCCGAGGCGATGGAATTCCTCGACGCCACCCAGTATTCCGACCTGCGCGTCCGCTATGCCCAATTGCTCAAGTCGGACTGCCTGGCCGCCCTCGGCCGCAACGCCGAGGCTGCGCGTCTGCGCCAGGAAACGCTGGCGATCTGGCCGCAGATGAATCCGCTCCGCCGCGCCTTCCGTTTCCTCGGCATGGTGGTCAACGACGGCAAGCGCCTGCTCGTCGGGATTAAGGAGAAGCCGAAGTCGCCTCCAGGCAAGTAACCGACGAAAGTTCACACCGCTTTCGTTCGGTTCGCCGCGCCTTTCCTCGGAACGTGGTTTCCCGGCTGCCGCCTTTTCATGCTCCTTGTGCCCGGTTAGCCTCCCGTTTCGTTTGGGCGGCGAACCCGGGCCTCCCTTATGGCGAAAGAGTTCATCAGCATCGGCGGGGCGCGTGAGCACAATCTCAAGAACCTCACGCTGACCATTCCGCGCAACCAACTCGTGGTCATCACCGGCCTGAGCGGGAGCGGCAAGTCGTCGCTCGCCTTCGACACGCTCTACGCCGAGGGC
>CAINDV010000498.1 GCA_903847485.1 uncultured Verrucomicrobiota bacterium | reverse complement strand
CACCCAGGCGAGGATGGTGCCGAAGATGGCGTTGGTCAGCGCCGCCAGGCCGGAGGCGCCGAAAGTGAGTTTGTAAGCCGCCAGTGCGCGGTCGTTTGTCGCCAGCCGCCAGAAATCGGCCCGCGACATGTCGAAGGAGTGCCACACTAGGCCCGCGATCGGGATGAGCACGATCACGCTCAAGTAAAAGAGCGTGTAGCCCATCGTCAGCCCGAAGCCGGGCAGGGCGTTGAATTTGCGCGGGGCCATGAAGCGCCTCATAAAAGCAAAAACAGCGGGCGACAGGGAGGAAAAACTGTGAGCGACTCCAAGCGCGCCGCTAACGAAGGAACGGCTTTACTCACCCGGCACCCTTGCGTAGGCTCTGCTCCCGCATGAAACGACGGCCGATAACTTCGGAACTCGCCGACGGTGCGCCGCCTCGGCGGGCATCCCCGCGCTCGAATTCGCCGACCGGAAGCGAAGCAGCGGAAACCAGAGTGTCAGCTTGTGCGGCTCGTTTGCCATGTCCATAGTGGGGGGGACTGACCCGTGACCGGAATTCACAATGAAAACACAAACTATCTTCTTCGCGGCTTTGCTCGCGCTGGCCGCGTTCGGCGGCGGCTATTGGGCGGCCAGCCGCCACGCGGCCCCATCCCAAGCTGCGGCACCCCCGCCGGGTGAAGCTGCGCCGGGCACCAGCCCATCGGCGGCGTCGCCCGCTCCAACGCCCAAACGTCCGGCGCGGGAATCCGGCGCCAACCCAGGCACCGACGCCAAGAGCCGCCATTCGCTGGCGGAAATCGAAGCGAAGATTCGGGAGATGGCCGGCACTGGCTTTCGCAATGCGCACTCCTACAACGACTGGCAGAAGTTTGCGGATTCGATTGACCCCGCCGACTTGCCGGCCACGCTGGCGTTGCTGGAGCGGGGCGTGGCGAAAAATATGCGCGACTCGTTGCGCGCCGGATTGCTGGCCAAGTGGGCGGAAACCGATCCCGCCGCCGCGATGGCGTATGCGAACACGCTCACCGTCAGATCGTCGCGCGACAACGCCGTCATGGCGGTCATGCGTGGCTGGGCCGAGAAAGATTCCGCCGCCGCGCTGGCGTGGGCGCAGCAGCTTCCGGCCGGACAATTGCGCAACCAGGTCTTGAGCACGGCGATTGGCGCCCTGGCCTCGAAGGATCCGCAAGCCGCGTTTGACCTGATGAAGACCGCCGGGGTGAACAATCAGTCGCGTTATGGCGGGTTGTATCAGGTGTTCAACGCCTGGGCGGAAAAGGATCCGGCGGCGGCGGCCAAAGCTGCGGAATCCATTTCCGGCCAGCAGCGTTCGCAGGCGTTCCAAGCCATCGCGTCGAGTTGGGCCGCCAAGGATCCGCAGTCGGCGATCACTTGGGCGAACACCTTGCCGAACGGCAATGACAAGCGCAACGCCATCAGTTCCGTCGTGTCGCAATGGGCGAACAACGACGTGACCGGCGCGGCGGCCTGGGTGCAACAATTGCCGGAAAGCCAGACTAAACAGCAGGCCATGAGCAGTGTCGGCAATGCCTGGGCGCAGACCGATCCCCAGGCAGCCTTGGCCTTCGCGCAGAACCTTTCACCAGGCCATTCGAGAAACGATTTGATGGGCAACATTGTCGGCCAGTGGGCGCAGCAGGACGCCGATGCGGCGATGAAGTTCGTGGACACGCTGCCCGCCGGGCCGGAGCGCAACCAAGTTCTGCAAAGCATCGTCGGCCAACTGGCGTACCAGGATCCCAAGACCGCCGCCGCGTTTGTGGCCGCCCTGCCGCCGGGCAACGCCCAGATGCAGGCCATCAGCCAGCTTGCCAATGGCATGGCCCAAAACGACCCGAAGGCGGCCATGGAATGGATTCAAACCCTGCCCGAAGGCGGCGCCAAACGGAGCGCGCTGCAGAATACCTCCTGGCAGTTGGCCCAGAATGATCCGAAAGCAGCGGCTGACTTTGCCGGCACGATGCCGGCGGGCCGTGAGCGGGATAATTTCATCAGCAACATCGCCAGCCAGTGGGGGCAATCGGATTTGAACAGCGCCGTAACTTGGGCGGCGCAGTTGCCGGAGGGGCGGGGCAAACAAAACGCCCTGAGTAGTCTGGCTCCGCAGTGGGCGCAGACCGATCCCGAAAGCGCGCTGACTTACGGGCAATCCCTGAAGGGGGATGCCCAGAACAATTTCCTCCGCGGCGTCGCCAACACCTTGGGTGCCAACGAGCCTGGCAAGGCGACGGAGTGGGCCAGTCGGTTGCCCGAAGGCAGCGGACGCAATGCGTTCCTCTCCGGCCTCGCGTCCGGTATGGCCCAGAACTCGCCGCCGGACGCCGCGAATTTTGTTTCCCAACTGCCGGCGGGCGAGGCGCAGAATCGCGCGGCGGCGACCGTCGCAGGCTCTTGGGCCTACAGCGATCCGCAAGCCGCCGCCGCCTGGGTATCGGCCTTTCCGGCCGGTGACACCCGCGACAACACGGTACAGACCGTTCTTTCGCAATGGTCGCAAAACGACCCGACAGCCGCGGGTAAGTGGCTGGCCACCCTGCCGGCGGGCAAGTCCCAGGAACGCGCCATCCAGTCCTACATTGGCAATGTTTCCTATCAATATCCCGACCTGGCAGCGCCGTGGGTCGAAACCATCACCGAGCCGAACCAGCGCAATTCCTCGATTGAAAACATCGCCCGGCAATGGCTCGACACCGATCCCACGGCGGCGCAAGCCTGGCTCGCCAAAACCGGCCTGCCCGACGAGCGCAAACAGCAGTTGCTGAAAAGGCTGAACAACAATTGAAGGTGGCGGGCGATGTTGTCTGGAAGAACTCCCCGGCTGTTTGCGCCCGAATTCCGAAGCTCGAATGACGAAAGCAGCCGCCGGCGTGAGGAAGGAGGAACTTCGGCCCGGATGGTGCCTGCGCTGCGGAGAATCTGACCGCACCAACCAGGCGAGCACCAGCCTGAGCACCTTGCTATTCCGGCGTGGGCGTGGGCCTCGGAACTATCGTTCCCCTGTCGGCACTTCACTCCTGGCCTTGATGGCTTCCAGCTCTTCCCAGCGAGCGTAGAGCAGCGGCAATTGCTCCTTGGCGGCGGCGAGCGCGGCGGTGAGTTGCGGGGTCTGCGTGGCGTGCGTGCGGTGGAAATCCGGCGTGGCGAACAGTCCCTCGATGCGGGCAATCTCCGCTTCCACGGCGTGAATCTGCGCTTCCATGCCTTCCAGTTCGCGCTGCTCCTTGAAAGACAGTTTGCGCGGCTTCGGCGCGGCGGGCGGCGCGGTCCGGCGGAGCGCGGCAGCTTTGTTCGCGGCGAGGAAGGCGGCGCTCTGGCGCGCGGCGGCCTGGGCGGCGCGCTGTTTCTTTTCCAGGTAGTAATCGTAGTCGCCGACGCTGTGGGCGATCTTCCCGTCGCCCTCGAAGGCCAGCACGTCAGTGCAGACGCGGTTGAGGAAATAGCGGTCGTGGCTCACCACTAACACTACGCCCGGGAAGGCGATCAACGCTTCCTCCAGCACGCGCAGCGTCGGCAAATCGAGGTCGTTCGTCGGTTCGTCGAGGATGAGGAAGTTGCCGCCGTTCTTCAGGACGCGCGCCAGCAGCAACCGGCTGCGCTCGCCACCGCTGAGGTATTTCACCTGCGTCGTGATGCGTTCGTCGGCGAAGAGAAACCGCTTGAGGTAGGCGCGCAGCGAGAGCCGGCCGTCACCGAAGATGACGAACTCCATGCCGTCGCTGACTTCCTGTAGCGCCGT
>CAINDV010000497.1 GCA_903847485.1 uncultured Verrucomicrobiota bacterium | reverse complement strand
GATTCACTACGACATCCACATTGACCACTTCTTCCGTCAGGGCAGCACCTGGCTGTTCCGCTTCAACTTCGAAGCGACGGTGAACGGCGCGCCGCTGCTAACGATGACGGACGGCTGCGCGGGATTTTTTTCGGCGGAGGAATTGGCTGGCGGTCGCGGCATCGTGCGGACGGCGATGGACTTGAAGCCGATGCCCGGAAAGCGAGCCGCTGACTGGGAGGAATTCGTGCCGTTCGGAGACGCTCTCCGTAGTGGCGCAGGCGTCCCGCCTGCGATAGTCATGCGGGCGCCCCGCCCGCTGGTGGAGACGGCAGGCGAGGCGCCTGCCCAGACTACGGCAGCCGGGGCGGCTGCCCCACTAAACGTTGTCGAATCCTACTCGGCGGCGCAACTGGATGCTCTGCGGTCGGGCGATCTGGCGGGGTGCTTCGGCCCGGCGTTCGCGAAGCTGCCACTGCGAAAGCCGGTCACGCTGCCTTCGGGCCGGATGAAGCTGGTGCATCGCATCCCGCATCTCGATCCGACGGGCGGGCGCTTTGGTCTCGGCTTGGTGCGCGGCGAGGCAGACATTCATCCTGACGACTGGTTTTTGACGTGCCATTTCGTGGACGACCGCGTGATGCCGGGCACGCTGATGTTCGAATGCTGCCTACACACGTTGCGCGTCTTCCTGCTGCGGCTGGGCTGGGTGGTGGGGGATGGCGGGGCGGCGCTGGAGCCGGTGCCGGGAGTGGTGAGCCAGTTGAAATGCCGCGGCCAGGTGCTCGAAACGACGCGCACGGTGACTTACGAAGTGGCGATCAAGGAAATCGGCTACCGCCCGGAGCCGTATGTGATTGCTGACGCGCTGATGTATGCCGACAGCAAAGCCATCGTCGAGATCGGCAACATGAGCCTGCGATACGCTGGCGTCACGCGGGAGGATTTGAAGCGGACTTGGTCCCGGAATTTCCCCACGGATTCGGAGACGACCACGGATGGGAAAGAGATTTTTTCTCCATCTGCGGTCGTCTCCGAATCTTCGGGGAAGCCTGCACTCTGCGGCCCGGAGCGGATTCTAGCGTTCGCCGTTGGCAAACCGTCGGAGGCCTTTGGCGAGCCGTATCGTGTGTTCGACGAGCAGCGACGGATCGCGCGGCTGCCGGGACCGCCGTATCAGTTTCTGGATCGCATCACACATGTCACCGGCGAACCGTTCAAGCTGGAGGCCGGCGGCGTGGCGGTGGCGGAATACGATGTGCCGCCAGACGCGTGGTATTTCGCCGCGAACCGTCAGGGCGACATGCCGTTTGCCGTGCTGCTGGAAATCGCCCTGCAACCGTGCGGTTGGCTGGCGGCCTACTGCGGCTCTGCGCTGACCAGCGAGACGGACTTGTCCTTCCGCAATCTCGGCGGCAAAGCCACGCAACTCACGCCGGTGCTTCCGGGCATTGGCACGCTAACGACGCGTGTGAAGCTCACCAAAGTCTCCAGTTCCGCCGGGATGATCATCCAGTGGTTCGACATGGAAGTGCGCTCTGCGACGGGCGTCGTCTATCAAGGCGACACCTATTTCGGTTTCTTCCCGAAAGCGGCGCTCGCCAAACAGGAAGGCATCCGCGACGCGAGGCTTTACCAGCCCACCGCCGCCGAATCAGCGCGCAGCCGGGCGCTGGCGTATCCGGTCAGCGCGCCGTTCCCGGCGGAGCAAATGCGCATGGTGGATCACATCACCACCTACATCGCGGACGGCGGTCCGCATGGGCTGGGCTTCATCCGCGCCACGAAGCCGGTGGTGCCAGAGGAGTGGTTCTTCAAGGCTCATTTCTATCAAGACCCGGTGGTGCCGGGTTCGCTGGGCTTGGAGTCGTTCTTGCAACTGCTCAAGTTCCTCGCGGTCGAGCGTTGGGGTGAGACGCCGGGCGCGCGGTGGGAAGCGGTGGCGGTCGGCCAACCGCACGAGTGGATTTATCGCGGGCAGGTGATCCCGGCTGACAAACTGGTGACCGTGGAAGCTGTGGTGACGGCGGTGGACGAAACGGCGCGCCAAATCACTGCGGACGGATTCCTTTCGGTGGATGGTCGCGTGATTTATGGAATGAAGAACTTCACGGTTCGCGAGCGACAAAGATGAAATTGAATTTGGAACTCAGGAACTCAGGAAGAGGAGTTGCATCTTGCGAGAGGCTTCAAGCCGGGCGTGTGTCCCCGGTAGGGCGGCGCTGCTGCGCCGCCGGGCTGACCGGCAGGTCAGCCCTACCAGGTAAGAAGACGGGCTGGGATGCCTCCTCCTGCTTTCCTGAGTTCCAAATTCACTCCTTTCCCTAGCATGATGCCCCGCTACCAACGCGTCCACCTGACGGCGCTGGGCTACGAGCTTGGCCCGGTGGTGGTGACTTCCGCTGAGATCGAGGAGCGGCTCGCGCCCGCATACACGAGGCTGAACCTCCAAGCCGGCCAACTCGAAGCCTGGACTGGCATTGCTGAGCGACGCTGGTGGCAACCGGGGTTTCAGCTTTCGGCGGGCGCGCTGGCTGCGGCACGGAAGGCGTTGAGAGGAAGCGGAGTGAGCGCGGCCGACCTCGGCGCTGTGATTTATGCCGGCGTCTGCCGGGAAAATTTCGAGCCGGCCACGGCCTGCGCGGTGGCAGACGGCTTGGGCGTGCGGGGCGGCGCGTTCGTCCTCGACCTGAGCAATGCCTGCCTGGGCGTGCTCAACGGCATGATCGAAGTCGCCAACCGCATCGAACTCGGCCAAATCCGCGCCGGGCTGGTGGTGTCTTGCGAGACGGCCCGCGAAATCAATGAAATCGCTCTCGCCCGCACGCTCGCTGGCGGCGGCATGGCGGAGTTCTCGCAGGCGCTGGCGACCTTCACTGGCGGATCGGGCGCGGTGGCGGTGTTGCTGACCGACGGGTCGTTCGGCGGTGCGGGCGGGCATCGGCTGCTGGGCGGCGTGTCGGAAGTGGCGCCGGAGCATCACCGGCTTTGCCGCTGGGGCATTACGCCGGGGCAGGACGGCTGGCACGAGCAGTTCATGCAAACGGATTCGGTGGCGGTGTTGAAGCACGGCGTGGCGTTGGGCCAGCGGACCTGGAGTTTGTTTCTCGAACACCTCGGCTGGTCGGCCGGAGCGGTGGATCGCGTGATCTGTCACCAAGTTGGCAGCGGCCATCAGGAGGCGATTCTGAAATCGCTCGCGGTGCCGAAGGAGAAGGACTACACGACCTATCGCTTCCTCGGCAACATGGGGACCGCCGCGCTGCCGGTGACGGCGGCGATTGCTGCTGAGCGGGGCGTGTTGAAGCCCGGTCAGCGCGTCGCTTTTCTCGGGATCGGCAGCGGGCTGACTTGTTTGATGCTCGGTTTGGAATGGTGAAACTATGGCTACTTACCGCAGAGACCTTTATCCATTTCTCGGCTCACGCCTGGACCTCGACGGCATTTCTCTACACTACCTCGACGAAGGCAGCGGCGACCCGGTCATCATGCTCCACGGCAACCCGACGTGGTCGTTCTTTTACCGCAACTTGGTGCTCGGCCTGCGCTCGCAGTGCAGGACGATCGTGCCGGACCACATCGGCTGCGGGCTGTCGGACAAGCCGGACGATCGCCGCTACGAGTTCACGCTGGAGCGTCGCGTGAACGACCTGGAGGCGCTGGTAGATCATCTCAAGCTCGACGCGCCGCTGACGCTGGTGTTGCACGACTGGGGCGGGATGATCGGCATGGCCTACGCCGCGCGGCAGCCGGAGCGCATCGCCCGGCTGGTGCTGTTGAACACGGCGGCCTTTCACCTGCCGAAGACCAGGAAGCTACCGCCCTCGCTGTGGATGTGTCGCAACACTAAGCTGGACGATTTTCTTATCCGCCGCTCGGGCCTGTTCTGCCGCTTGGTGACGCGCTGGGGTTGTTGCCAACCAATGTCGGAACAAGTTCGCGACGGCTATCTCTCGCCGCACGAATCTGGCGAGCGGCGCCTGGCTCACCTGCGCTTCGTTCAAGACATCCCGCTTCAGCCGGGCGATCGGAGTTATGCGCTGGTGAGTCAGGTGCAAGATAAGCTCCCGGCCTTTCGTAAAATTCCATCCCTGGTATGCTGGGGTAACAAGGACTTCGTCTTCGACCAGCATTTCCTGGCGGTCTGGCGGAGGACGCTCCCAGAGGTGGAAGTGCATCAGTTTCCCAAGGCTGGTCACTTAGTGCTCGAGGACGCCGGCGCTGAGATTCTGCCACTTATCCAGAGCTTCTTTCAACGCCACCCGGTCAACGGTCAAAGTGTCTAAGCCAGCCCTCATGAACCGGATAGTGGAACAGGCTTCCTGCCTGTTCGGTCCTAATAGGCTGGAAACTAACAGGCTGGAAGCCTGTTCCACTATGCTGGTACCGGGGCGAGTGCGGGGTCTCAAGGTGCGGTCAAGAAACCGTGGAGGCTCTTCATGAATATCGCTGCGCATCTAACTGCGATGGCGCAACAACAGCCGTGGCGGCCCGCGGTAGTCTTTCCCGAAGGCCGTGACTCCCAGGGGCGGGTAAGTTACACCCATTACACTTACCGGCAATTGGACGCCGCCAGCGACCAGCTCGCGCATGGCTTCCAGCGCCTTGGTCTCCGGCGCGGCATGAACACCGCACTCATGGTGCCGCCGAGTCTGGACTTCTTCGCCCTGACATTCGCGCTCTTCAAGCTGGGCGCGGTGCCGGTGCTGATTGATCCGGGCATCGGTGTGCGCAACTTGGGTAAAGGATTATCGGAGGCTGCGCCGGAGGCCTTCATTGGTATTCCCAAAGCCCAGGCGGCTCGGCTTGTCCTGGGTTGGGCGGGAGAGTCTATCGCGATCAAGGTTACGGTGGGGCGGCACGCCTGGCTAGGTGGACATACGCTAGGCCAGGTCCGCGAGTTAGGTGCGGGGCAGGGTTTGTTTCCGGTGGGGACGCCGGCGCGAGATGAGACCGCAGCCATTCTCTTTACCAGCGGCAGCACCGGGCCATCTAAGGGCGTCGTCTATACGCATGAGTTCTTTGGCCAGCAAGTCGAACAGATTCGCCAGCTCTACGGCATCCAACCCGGTGAGATTGACCTGCCGACCTTCCCGCTCTTCGCCCTGTTTGGCCCGGCGTTGGGCATGACAGCCATCTTACCAGACATGGACCCGACCCGGCCCGCGGAGGTTGATCCGGTCAAGATCGTTGAAGCCATAGAGAGCTTCGGGGTTACTAACATGTTTGGTTCTCCCGCTGTGATCAACCGTGTTGGTCGCTACGGCGAGACTCATGGCGTGAAGTTGCCCACACTTCG
Source organism: uncultured Verrucomicrobiota bacterium (assembly GCA_903847485.1). Lineage (GTDB taxonomy): Bacteria > Verrucomicrobiota > Verrucomicrobiia > Limisphaerales > JAJXZI01 > CAINDV01. The sequence goes on along the minus strand of CAINDV010000497.1, from coordinate 11,348 downwards.
CCGCGTAATCTCTGCTGGTGCGCCGGTACCGGCGAAAGTTATTCAGCGGTTCGCTGCGATGCTATCTCCGGGCGCGCAAGTGTTCACCCCCTACGGCGCGACTGAGTGTCTGCCGGTGTCGTCCATTGGCAGCGACGAGTTACTCACTGACACACGACATCAGACGGATGAGGGCAAGGGCGTATGTGTGGGGCGGCCGGTGCCGGGGTTGACCGTGAAAGTCATCCGAATCAGTGACGAAGTTATTCCCGCTTGGAGCGAATCTCTGGAGCTTTCTTATGGTCAGGTAGGGGAGATAGCGGTGAAAGGTCCGCATGTCACGCGGACTTACTTCAATCGGCCCGAAGCTACTGCGCTGGCTAAGATTCCCGCCGCTGCGGAATCGGCTCCAATACCCTGTAGGAGCCGAGGTAACGAGGCTCAAACTTCCAGCACCCCAGAGCCTCCTCACGTCGGCTCCTACAACGAAGGGAGCGGCTCGGTGAGCGGCGGCTTCTATCACCGCATGGGAGATGTGGGTTACTTGGACGAGCGGGGGCGGATATGGTTTTGCGGGCGTAAGTCGCACCGGGTCGTCACGCGTGACGGAACTCTCTTCACCATTCCCTGCGAAGCGGTGTTTAACACGCATCCCGCCGTCTTCCGCACGGCGCTCGTCGGCGTGTGGCGGGGCGGTGAAGTGGAGCCAGTGGTTTGCGTGGAATTGGAGCCGGACCAGCGCGGGACCAGCCAGGAGAAAGTGCTGGCAGAACTAACAGCCATCGCCGCGAAGTTTCCGCACACCCAGGCGATCAAGACCTTCCTCTTCCATCCGGCGTTTCCGGTGGACATTCGGCACAATGCGAAGATCTTTCGGGAGAAACTTGCGGTCTGGGCGGGCAGGCGCTGCCAGTGAATATCTGTAACGAGGCCGAGCCGGATAGAGTAGCTTGACGCCACTCTTACCCGCCGATATGGTGTTGTTATGAAGACGCTGTCACCCACAGAAGTTCGCGCTAACATGACGCGCTGGTTGGACCAGGCCATCGCCGGTCAGTCCATCGGGATCACCCACAAGGGCCGGATCGTGAAATTGCAGCCCGTGCCGGTCCCCGAGGACTGGGCGGCGCAAGGGTATGGTCTTACCACTGCGGAACTCGACCGCGCGGCGGCCAACCTGATCAAGGCCGGCGACAAGCACCTGGCTTCCGGCAAAACCGTTTCCTGGGACGACCTTAAGAAACGGAAGGGCCAATGAATATCGCCCTGACGCCGCAGTTCTTGCGGCAGTATAAAGATCTCGCGGCGGCGGACCAGCGGGCTTGCGATGCCGCGGTGGAAGCCCTGCCGGCGGCCTTCGGACATCCGCATCGTCACACAGGTCTCGGCCTTCGAGCTTTGCGGCGCGGCGTGTACGAGTGCCGGGTTAACCAGGCGTGCGCCTCGGGTTCACGCGGCATGGCGAGACACTGTTGCTCCAAACGGTTGGTAACCATGATACGATCCGCACCTGGCCTCGGAACCATGCTTAGTTCGAATTCCGAATGCTAAATCGCTACCTACGACTGTTCGGTTTTGGGCAGAGTTTTGCGTCCCGTTTAACCAAGAAGGCAACGGGTTTTGCGCTTCGGGCTTCGTCAATCATTCGTCATTCGTCATTTTGATTTCGGAATTCGGGCTTAGTCGGCTGCCCTCCTTCAGGTCAACCAGTCGCTGTGAGCATCCCGCATAACGCGAAGATTCGCCGGATAGACCTCCTCGTCAGGGTGGGCCGGCAACCGCTATGAAAGCCCTGGTCACTGGCGGTGGCGGGTTTCTCGGCTTGGCGATCGTTCGTCGGCTGTTGAAGAGCGGCATGGTTGTGCGTAGCTTCTCCCGCCAGAATCACCCAGCGTTGCGTGAGTTAGGCGTGGAGCAGTGCCAAGGTGACTTAGCCGAAACTCAGGCAGTGGCCAGTGCGGTGGCCGGATGCGAGATCGTCTTTCACGTAGCCGCCAAGCCAGGTATCTGGGGGCCATGCGAGGATTACCATCGGACTAATGTCACCGGCACGGAGAACGTCGTGTCTGCCTGTCGCCGACACGCGGTCTCCCGCCTGGTTTACACCAGCTCGCCAAGCGTCGTGTTCGATGACAAAGACATGGAGGGGGTGGATGAATCCGTTCCCTATCCCAGCCATTTCGAGGCGCATTACCCGCAGACTAAGGCGCTGGCAGAACAGCACGTCCTCCACGCCAATGACTCACAACTCGCCACCGTGGCGCTCCGACCGCATCTAATCTGGGGCCCCGGCGACAACCATCTCTTGCCCCGGCTCGCCGCTCGAGCCCAGGCTGGCCAACTGCGCCGCATTGGCCGGCAGCGGAAGCTCATTGATACCATTTACGTCGAGAACGCCGCCGAGGCGCACTTACTAGCTGCCGAGCGACTAACCCATGGCTCTCCGGTGGCCGGGAAGGTTTATTTCATATCTCAGGGCGAGCCGAGGGAAGTCTGGGAGATCATCAACCTACTCCTCCAAGCCGCCGGTGCGCCGCCGGTGCAGCGCGCCATTCCGAAGCGTCTCGCGCTCCTATTGGCGTGGGGCTTTGAAACCCTTCACCGAGTTACTCGCAACCAACGGGAGCCGCGGCTGACTCGCTTCGTGGTGAGAGAGCTTTGCACCGCGCACTGGTTCAACATCAGTGCGGCCCGGCGAGATTTGGGTTACCTGCCAAGAGTTACCATCGCTGAAGGGTTGCTCCGCCTGGAGGGCCATTTGCGGGAGGAGTGTTCTTCATCCTTGTGACAGCGACGCCACCCCATTTTGAAACTCTCTTTCCGCAAGGGTCTGTCGCTAGCCGGGCGCAGCGATTGGCGTTGGTTCGCCCGGAGCGATCGTGCTCGGCGTGGATCACTCATGCCGAAGGCTCGGACCTGGCCGGATGCCCGGCGGAGAGTTACCTCCATCCTTCCGAGTCGGGACAAGCCGCTGCCTTCCGCTTTGCCGCCCGGCGGCAGACTTTCCTCCTCGGCCGCTTGGCCGCAAAGGCAGCAGTTGGTGCATATCTGGCTGAGTCTGACTGGACGCGGCTGGAACTAACTCACGGCGTCTTCGGACAGCCGCTAGTGAATTACCCAGTTAGTAACGACGTGGAAGTTAGTCTTAGTCACTCCGGCGGTCGGGCGGTGGCGCTGGCCTTTCCGCGCGAATGCCCAATGGCGATTGATATGGAAACGGTGGACCACGACCGGGCCGCCACGGTGAAGAGCGAACTCCAGTTCCTGCCCGAGGAGCGGGAGTGGATTAAGTCAGCGGCGGTGGATGAGCGCGCGGCTTACGTGTTGCTTTGGACGGTGCGGGAGGCGCTGGGCAAGGTGTTGCGCTGCGGCCTAACTTGCCCGTTGGAGTTATTGGCGGTGGATCAAGTCAAACCAGTCGCCGACGGGCTTTGGGAAAGTAGTTACCGCAACTTTTCCCAGTTCAAGTGCCTTTCCTGGATGCGAGCGGATCTGGTTGTTTCCCTCACGCTGCCCAAGATGACGGATTTTCAGGCGTGTTTGCGGCGAGGCTGACGGTGCGAAGTCTATGGCACCGTTGGATGGGCGGGAGGCGGTTGGTTTAGCCCGAATGCCAAATGACGAAGCCCGAAGCTCGCAACCCGCTGCATTCTCGATGGAACGGGTCGCAAGGCTCGGCACAAAACCGACCCGCCAGAAGCTACGATTCGTCGTTCGGTTTACTGGCTCCATTCGTCATTCGACATTCGGCTTCGGAGTTCTGGTTTAAGGCGGCGCTTGGAGGAATAGGGTTGCCAATCGAGACCCGGATTTTTGGCCGGGAACCGCAGCCGTTTGGGGGCCGGTTTTGCGGCGCTCAAGAGTTCTGGAAAAGGGGCGAGATTGGCATTGTGCCGGGGACGGAATTCGTGTAGATTGTCCGAGTTCCGAAACCGTGTTTGCTGCCCTGATTTTATTATGCTTTTATGGCCGAAAACGAGAGTTTGAAACCGCCGCCGCAGCCCGAGCTGTACGATGCCTCCAAGATTGACAAGCTGGAGGGCTTGGAGGCCGTGCGCAAACGGCCCGGCATGTACATCGGCGACCCCGATGAACGGGGGCTGCACCACTGCGTCTTCGAGGTGCTGGACAACTCCATTGACGAACACCTGGCGGGCTTTTGCACTAGGATCGAGGTCGCGGTGCATGTGGACGGTTCGGTGTCCATCCGCGACGATGGGCGCGGCATTCCCGTGGACATGCACCCAAAGTGGAACATGCCGGCGGTGGAGTTGGTGCTGACGAACCTGCACGCCGGTGGCAAGTTTGGTCAGGGTGCCTATAAGTACTCCGGTGGCCTGCACGGCGTCGGCGCCAAGTGCGTCAATGCCCTGAGCGACTGGTTCCGGGTGGAAGTGTCGCGCGACGAGAAGGTGTATTCGATGGAGTTCCAGCGTGGCGTCACGACGCAGAAGCTTACAGTTATTGGTAAGTCCAAGCACACTGGCACGTTGATCACTTTCAAGCCGGACCCGACTATCTTCACTCTTACCACTGAGTTCAAGTTCGACATCCTGGCGAACCGGTTGCGGGAGCTGGCGTTTCTCAATCCCGGCGCGGAAATCGTGCTGAGCGACGAACGGGATAACAAAGCGGAGACCTTCTTCTACAAGGACGGGATCGAGCAGTTCGTCAAACAGTTGGGGCGTAACAAGGAGTTATTGCATCCCAATCCGATCACGCTGCTGGGCAAGCGTCAGACGCAGATGGACGGCCATGATGAGGATGTATTTGTGGATTGCGTGATGCAATACAACGACAGTTACAACGACCAGATTCTCTGCTTTGCTAACTCGATTCCGAATCCCGACGGTGGCGCGCATCTGACGGGTTTTCGTTCGGCGCTGACGCGGGCGATCAACCAATACGCCCGGCAAAACGAGTTACTCAAGGAGAAGGATCCGTCTATCTCCGGCGACGACGTGCGCGAGGGGTTGGTTTGTGTGTTGAGTGTGAAGTTACCGAACCCAAGGTTCGAGTCTCAGACTAAGGTGAAGCTCGTCAACACGGAGATTGACGGCATCGTGGCGTCCATCGTGTATGACGGGCTGATGACGTTTTTCGACGCCAATCCCAGCGTGACGAAGAAGGTGATTGAGAAGAGTCTGCTGGCGGCGCGGGCGCGGGAAGCGGCCCGCAAGGCGCGGGAAACGGTGCGCAAGAGTGCGCTGGCGGGTGGCGGCTTGCCCGGCAAACTGGCGGATTGCTCGGACCGCGATCCGGTGAACACGGAGCTTTATATTGTCGAGGGTGACTCCGCCGGTGGCTCGGCGAAACAAGGACGCGACCGGAAGTTCCAGGCTATCCTTCCTATCCGCGGCAAGCTTATCAATGTGGAGAAGGCACGCTTGGACAAGGTGCTCCAGAACAACGAAATTCGGACGATGATCACCGCCATCGGCACAGGCATCGGCGATGGGGAAGGAGAGGGCGCGTTCGACATCAAGAAGCTTCGCTACCATAAGATCATCATCATGACGGACGCCGACGTGGATGGCTCGCACATCCGCACGTTACTGCTGACGTTTTTCTACCGTCAGATGACGCAGCTTGTGCGCGACGGCTATGTCTATATCGCCCAGCCGCCGCTCTATTCGATGACGCGCAAGAAGCGCACGGAGTACGTGGACGACGACGCGCAGCTCAATCGCATTCTCTTGCAAATCGGCACCGAAGAGGTGCGGCTGAAGAATCAGGCCGACGGCCGTGAGTTCGAGCCGAAGCAGTTAGAGGAGATACTCTCGCTGCTGGAGTCACTCGACAAGCACGCCACATATATCCGCCGCCAAGGTGGGGACTTCGCGGACTATGTCGATAAGCGGACGTCCGAAGGCGTATTGCCACAGCATCTTGTGAAGGTTCGGGAAGGCAATGACGAGACGGTGCATTACTTTGTGTCAGAGGATGAGTTTGAGCAGTTCAAAGGGGCGAACCCCGACCTTTTCGGTGACAGTGAGGCTAAAGAGAAGATGGAGAAGGCCAAGGGGCAGACCCGGCGCGCTTCGGTGGCTGACCTACACCTGGAGAGCAAGGCCATCACTGACTTACTCGGCAAACTCTCCGCCAAAGGCCTGGCGGTGGACCATTATGCCGCGCAGGACCAGCCGCTGTTCGAGTTGACCGAAGGCGAGGGTGAACGCGCGACGGTAACTCCGCTCTTCTCGATTCCCGAAATTCTCGCCGGCGTGAAGGCGGTGGGTAAGAAGGGCATCCAGATGTATCGCTTCAAGGGGTTGGGCGAAATGGACGCGAAGGAACTCTTCGAGACGACGATGAATCCTACCCAGCGCAAACTCTTGCGCATTGACCTCACCGACGCGGTCGAGGCCGAGGAGATGTTCACCAAGCTCATGGGGCAGGAAGTTGAACCGCGCCGGCAGTTCATCGAGGACAACGCGCTGAATGTGCGCAACCTGGATGTGTAAGAGTAAGAGTTGACCCAGATGGTCACCTATGACTGCCTTAAGCCTGTGAAGACAAAAACAACCGTCAAGTATCCGCCGCCCCTGACCCACGCCCTAGAACTCCAGGAAACCGTGGCCCTGCCAGGGAGCGGCCTGAGCATACCGGTGCGCACCGCCAAGGCGAAGCTTTCGGCGTTGCTCGAATTGGTCGCTGGGGGGCAGGAAGTGATTATCACGAGCGGTGGGAAGCCGAAGGCGGTGCTTTCGCCCATCGGGGCGCGTGGCCCGCAAAAGTTTTTCACCGGAGCTGCTGAACACCTGAAAACCATGCCGCCTTGGAGCGGTGGGCCTATGGCCGAGGAACTTATCCGTGCGGATCGCGATGGGCGGGGTTGGTGAGCCACATGTATCTCGATTCCTGCATCCTTGTCAAACTGCTCGCGGTCGAACCGGACAGCGACTATTTTGAGAGATCCCTCCGGGGGCAACCCCTCACCTCCTCCGAACTGGCTTACGCCGAAGTGTTGTCGGCGTTGCTCGCCCGTGAGCGCACCGGTAAGATCTCTGCCGCTGACCGCCGGCGTGCCTGGCGGCAGTTTCTCGACTGGGTGGAAACTGGCGAAGTCCGGCTCGAACCTTTGAATTTTCTCGTGCTTCGCAAGAGCACCCAAGTGCTCGAACACTGCCATCCGCAAGCGCCCTTGCGCACCATGGACGCCATTCATCTGGCGACGGTCGAATTCAGCCAGGACTTTCCGCTCGCCACCACGGATGCGCGGTTGCGCGACGCAGCCTCGTTGCTTGGATTCGAGTTGTTTCCAGGGGCACCGAGTTTCCCAGCTAATTGAGTTATTATCATGCCTGACCAAAACGACTCTCAACTTAACCCGCCAAGTCCCGCCCCGTCCGGCGGTGCCTATTCCGTCGGCGGGAAGAACGGGCTTGATGCCTGTGGTCAGATGTGACTACCTTGGGGCCATGAAACCAACCCGCCAAATACAATCCCCGCAATCTAAGGCGTCGGCCTTGATGCTGGACGAGGCCGTGACGCTGCCGGGCGTGGGGCTATCTATCTCCGTGCGGGCCGCCAGGGCAAAATTGTCGGCGCTGCTTGAGTTAGTGGCGGGTGGCCAGGAGGTCACCATTACCAGCGACGGCAAACCGAAGGCGGTGTTATCGCCGGTGACCCAACGCCCGTCCCGGAAAGTCTTCACCGGCACTTGGGAGCAACTCAAGAAACTGCCACTACAAACCAAAGGGCCATTCGCCGAGGAGATCATCCGCGCCGATCGCGATGGCCGTGGCTGGTAACGACGATGTATCTCGATTCCTGTATCATCGTAAAACTGGTTAGCCACGAGCCTGATAGCGCGGCGTATCACGACCTTGTGACGGAGCAATCCGTAGTCACTTCGGAATTGGCCGTGGCGGAAGTTCGGTCCGCTCTGCTCGCGAAAGAACGGGCCGGGCGGATTTCCCGGCAGGCGCGCGTGACGGGCTGGCGGTTATTCCAAGACAAGGTGCGCGATCAGGAATTTGTCCTGTTACCGCTCAACCGCCACGTCATTGAACGCGCGGGCGCAGTGATTGACCAATGTCATCCCCATGTGCCGCTGCGGACGTTAGATGCCATTCACGTCGCCACGGCGGAACTTCACGGCGGCGAACCGATGTGTAGCAGCGACCAACGCGTGTGCGAGGCGGCCGATGTCATCGGACTGTCACTCGTCACGCTACCGCAATTGAAATGATTTTTTGATCATGCCAGACGAAACCCCATCCAATCCGCCGCCACCACCGCCGGGCGGCGCTTATGCCCAAGGCGAGAAGATTTCCAAGATCAACGTCGCCGAGGAGATCAAGGCTTCCTTCCTTGATTACTCGATGTCGGTCATCATCTCGCGTGCCCTGCCGGATGTGCGCGACGGACTTAAGCCCTCGCAGAGACGCATCCTCTACGCGATGCACGAGTTATCGCTCTTTCCCGGACGCAAACACTATAAGTGCGCTAAGATCTGCGGTGACACCTCAGGCAATTACCACCCGCACGGCGAGGCGGTGATCTATCCGACCCTGGTTCACATGGCCCAGCCTTGGGTGATGCGCGAGCGGTTGGTGGACGGCAAGGGTAACTTCGGCTCCATCGAAAACGATCCGCCGGCGGCCATGCGTTACACCGAGGCCCGACTCACCCACCTCGGCGCGGCCCTCTTGCAAGACATGGACAAAGACACCGTGGACTTTGTCCCTAACTACGATGAGCGCATGACGGAGCCGACGGTTTTTCCCGCCGCGTTTCCCAATCTTATCGTCAACGGCGGCACGGGCATCGCCGTCGGCATGGCTACTAACATGGCCCCGCATAATCTCGGCGAGGTGATTGATGGCGTCTGCGCCCAGATTGACGACCCTAACATCACGTTCGCGCAGTTGATGAAGCTCATCAAAGGACCGGACTTCCCGACGGGCGCCACACTCTGCGGCATCGAGGGCATCAAGAACTACTTCGAGACCGGGCGTGGCAGTGTCAAGCTGCGCGGTAAAGTGAGCGTCGAAGAGATGAAGGGCGGACGCGAGCAACTGGTTATCACCGAGATTCCGTTCAACGTGAACCGCGCCGCGCTGGAGCAGCAGATCGCCGCTTTGGTCAATGACAAGGTTATTACCGAAATCTCCGCCATGCGCAATGAGTCGGACGAGAACACGCGCCTCGTCATGGAACTTAAGCGCGACGCCCTGTCGAAGGTCGTCATTAACAAGCTCTACCAGCACACGCAGTTGGAAGTCAGCTTCAGTGTCAACGCGCTCGCCATTGACCACGGCAAGCCTAAGACGCTTAACCTCAAGGAGCTGATCCAGTGTTACATCGAGCACCGGCGCGAAGTCATTATCCGCCGCACGCGCTTCGAGTTGAAGAAAGCCCAGGAGCGGGCCGAAATCCTCGAGGGCTATCTTATCGCGCTGTCGAACCTCGACGAGTTCATCCAGATTATCCGCAGCTCGAAGACCCGCGACGAGGCGAAGGTGAAACTGCTGGCCTATAAGTGGTCGCGTCTCCAGGTCGAAGCCTGGGGTATCCACATCAGCGACGAGAGTCGGCTCCAACTCGGCCACTATGCTCTAACCGAACGCCAGGTGGACGCGATCTTGGAAATGCGCCTCTACCAGTTGACCGGGTTAGAAATCGGCAAGGTGGACGCCGAATACCGCGCCCTCTTGAAAGTTATCGAGAACTTACTCGACATCCTGGCCAAAGAGTCGCGCGTCATGGCGATCATCAAGGACGAACTGCGCGCCATCAAAGAGAAGCATGCCACCCTGCGCCGGACGGACATTGTTCCCGACGAAGGCGAGATTGCGCTCGAGGATCTTATCGCCAATGAGGGCGTCATCATCACCCTCACGCACGCTGGTTTGATCAAGCGCACTAACGTCTCCGAGTACCGCGTCCAACGCCGAGGCGGCAAGGGTGTCATTGGCATGGCCACCCGCGAGGCCACCGGCAGCGAAGGCGAGACTCTGGATTTCATTGAGCACCTCTTCACCGCGAGCACGCATGACTATCTGATGTTCTTCACGAACACTGGGCGCGTCTATGTTGAGCGAGTCCATGAGGTCCCCGACGCGGCCCGCACTTCCATAGGTCGCAGCATTGCCAACCTGCTGGAGTTACAGGCCAATGAGAAGATCGCCGCTCTTATCCGCGTCATTTCTCGAACCGGGCCAGACAAGCAGGACGAGACTTGGAGCCAGAGTGGCGAGTTATTCTTTGCCACCCGCCTCGGCACGGTTAAGAAGACCTCGCTCAACGAGTATGGTAACATCCGCAAGGGCGGCCTCATTGCCATCATCATTGACCCCGGCGATACGCTAATAGAGGTCAAACTGACGCGTGGCAGTGTTGTCGAAGGCGAAAACGTCAAGGATCCCGGCGACGATGTGGTGCTCATAACTCATGGGGGCATGAGTATCCGCTTCAACGAATCGGACGTGCGTTCCATGGGGCGGTCCGCCATTGGTGTAAAGGGGATTACCTTGGAGGAAGGCGATGAACTCGTCGCTCTGGCAGTGGTCGTTCCTGACGCTACGCTCCTGGTCGCCGGGGAAAACGGCATGGGCAAGCGCACTTCGTTCGACGAGTATCTGGTCAACACCGAAAACGGCTTTCGCAAGCAGTCTCGCGGAGGGAAGGGAAAGGTCACCATGAGGGTCACCGAAAAGACCGGCGGAGTCATTGGTGCTTTGACGGTTCGTGACACCGACGAGATCATGCTTATCACCACTGGCGGTCAAATGGTGCGCACCTTCGTCAAAGACATCCGCGAGGCCGGCCGCAACACCATGGGCGTGAAGTTGATTAACCTCGACGCCGGCGACAAGCTTCAGGCCATTGCTCCGGTTATCAGCGAGCAAGGCGAGGAGTTAGGATCGCCCCCACCGCCCGGAGAGCTATAACGGTTTTCACCGCTTGTCCTCAGCAATTCTCACTATGGACCAGGTCGGGGTGCCGGGTTAGGGCACCCGGCCTACATCCCCACAAAACCCCCCGCTTATAGGCCGGGTGCCCTCACTCGACGGGGGTGGACAGGGCCTTAATCCTGAATTCGGCAGTTGGAAATAGAACAACGAAGAAACCAAGCCACCAAGACCGGGTGGGAAACAAATAACCGGGGCGTGACCGGCTTCACCTGCCATGGGAATGGTTTTGATGGAGGCAAACTGTGAGCTTGGCACTGGGACTCGGTCTTTGTGTCTTTGTTCCTTTGTTGTTCAAGTGCCGTTTCCGGGATAATGAGAATTGCTGGCCTGTGCCCGCCGCGCTTAGAGCGTGTATGGAAACGCCTGGCGTGGTAGGGCGAGGCTCCTGCCGAGCTGTCCGGTAGGCTCATTACCGCTGTCGTTGAGGCTCGGCAGAAGCCTCGCCCT
>CAINDV010000496.1 GCA_903847485.1 uncultured Verrucomicrobiota bacterium | reverse complement strand
TTTCGTGATTATTTGGGATGGCAGTATGGCGTTCCGGTTCCCAGTAAGGCCGAAACCAAGCCAGCAGCGCCAGCAGCAACGCCACCAACGCAATGAACTCGGCGAGTCCAAATCGGCCTAACGATGGCGCTGCACCTAACCACCGCCCCGCTTTACGTTCAGATGTTGCTTTCATTTCGACTGTCCTTTCTGCGCGCCACCGTCGCTGTCGGGCGGTGGCAGGTGAGCTTTTTCGTTAGGTGTATCCGAGATACCCGGCAAAGTGACGTTCCTTTCCGGTGTAGTTTCTCGGATGCGGTTTCTTGTATTTTGCGCGGCGGGCAGCATCCAGTTTTCGGGATGCGTTCATTTGTTGCTGCCACGGGTGGATACGCCTAACAAGACGCTGGAGCGAACTGCCATGAGCGCGGGCAGCGTCTTGGTTGCAATCGGATGTCGTGGGCGCGCTCATGTCAGTCGCTCAGCTTGTCGTTCGGCACGATAGATTTTATGCCCGCCCCAGCATGTTCTCTCTCTGCATTTGCCCGTTGGACGAGCTGTATTGCCGTCACGGCAGCAGTGTTTGCGGCCACGGCTGGCTCCCCAGAGGAGACCACACCGGCAGCCCTGCCGTTGAAGACGTTTTTCGCTGATGAACACGCTAGGCTGTCCGACGCTGAACTGGATCAGGTGGTTTCACTTGCGAAAGAGTGTGGCCTACGGGATGTCGCCTTGGTTCAGACTTTCTACGTTCTCCCTAGCAGCGTCGGTCGCATTTGCGTGACCAGCGGCAAGCAGACCCTTGAGCGGAATACCACCTACGAATGCGTTTACATGAGCCGCATCGGCTGGCACAAAGGTGACGCTCCGCCCAAAGCCAAAAGGGTTGGCCTATTCTGGGTGGCCAAACCATACAAGAGTCCGGTTCTGCTCCGCGCCTACCAAATTGGTGAGAAAAGTATTCAGATTCAGTTGTGCGACAGGATTAGGCCCGCCTTTGCGGATTTAGTGCTTGCCCAGATTGTGAGTCACAAAGTGCAGTTCAAGAGCGAGGAGTGTCGTAGCGCGTTCAGCGCACTGGACCTCTCTCAGACCGAATCCCTTTCCAAGGATGACGATGGCAGCTATAGGCTGGATTTGGCGTCAAACACCATTGTGCGGTTCAAGGCTGCCAAGGGCAAAGTGGTGGTTACTGGTGTTGAAGAGTATATCATATGAGCCACGAATTGCCGAACAAACCAGATGCAGCGAACCCCGCGATCGCGTCTCGGTTACAGGCTACCCGTCACGGGCGCGGGGTCGCTGATCTGGAGCGTTCGGTGATAAAGCGATGACAACAAGAGGCAGATTCTTGGTGATGACGGTGGTGATCACGAGTGTTATCGGCGGGCTCTTTCTCATAGTTGTCTTCGCTCCTGAACCATGGCAGACGAGGCCATGGACGCTGTGGGAGCGTTGTGCTCAAGGCCTCCTCCTCGTGCTTGGCTGGCCCTTGTGGGCAGCAGCAATGGTGTTCGACCGGCTTTCGTGGCGGATGTCCGACTGGTTTGCAGGCGTTTTCTATCCCGCACTCTTGGTAGTCAGTGGTGCGTTTTGGAGTGCCGTGATCGAGGTCGTCCGGGCGCGAATCAAGCGGACACCGAACAAGGGCGCTGCACCGAATGGCGGCCCCGCCACGCCGCTTGGCAACTCGGGCGTCACGGAGGGGCCGCCATCGGTGAGCTGACATCGTTGGCCCATGAGACGTCTCCCTGCATTTCTATCCGTCGCTTGCCTGACGGTGTTGGTCACTTCCCTGCTTGCTGCGGACAAGGCGACGAATGCCGTTCCCAAGGTGGCGATCACGAACTTGCTGGCCCACATGAAAGAGTTCCGAGGGAAGAGGGTTGAGGTCACAGGATACTATACATCTGGTGTCGAGTGGATGGCGCTCTACCAAAATCAAGAAGACGCGGAGCATGTCCGCAAAGCCGGGCCATGAGAAGCAGGTCAAGTGGGTCAAGGAAGGGACTGTTCGCATAATCGGAGTATTTGATTACAGGCCAAAGCTGGGCGTTGGGCATTTGAATGGGTGGCCTGCGCAGATCGTGGACTTGGAGTTGTTTGAGAAGCTCAAATGAGGTGGGCCAACAAAATCACTGGACCGAACGCGGGCGGGCCGCGTCAGTTTCCAATTCTGACGCCACTGGCCGCCCGCGCCGGTCAGTTCTGCCGTTAGGCGACTATGCGCCGCTTCATCATCATCGCCGGTTGTCTAGTTGTTGCGTTCCTCATAGGAATTGTCGCGCTTGTCGTGTTGGACGACCCTCAGGCTCAGGTCGCCGCGGTGCGCACGCGTTTTGAGCAGATCCCCAACGTCAGACTCACTTACATTTCGGACCTCACGAAGCAGGCGTCACAGGTTATCACAGCCGACATTGAGGTGTCAGGGAAGGGTCAGATGAGTTTCACAGGGTTGAGCACGAGTTCGTTTGGGAGTTCCTCGCGCATTCACCTTAGCGGCATCGGCCCATACGGTTTTCGGATGCGCCGATTGGTGGGCACACAGCAGGCGTATGGTTACGATATTGATGTCGGTGCTACGTCGCCGATTCCCGCAGCCAGGCAGTTGGGGATTACCAGCGTTCAGTCGGCAGTTGCGCACTACGACGAGTTGCTCGCGCTTGTTGCACATTGGCCAGTCACGACGAATGAGTGGCCGAGTGGCTGGCCAGCCAAGACAGGCGAGTGGTCGAAGACTTCCGGCGAGGAGATTCATTTCGCAGATTTGCCGAGAGGGGATTACTATTTTTGCCTGAAGCGATGAGACACCAGTCGCCTAACCATGCGCTGCAGCGAACCCGGCCATCGCGCTCCGGTTGCAATCCACGCCACCCGCGGGCCGGGTCGCTGAGCTTGGGTCGTTAGGCGTCGCTACGTTTTTCCCGTGAACGAAGACAAAGGAACATTCGCAGAACGCAACGAAGCAAGGCGGCTGGAGAACGATGCCATCCGTTTGAGGCGCGGCTATCTGCGCGGCACCCTCCTTCCGGCGGCGACATGGGCTGCCGTCTTCGTCATCTGTTTTTACTCACTCCGCCACTTCTGCATCGAGGGCACCATCTTCAACACCACCAAAGCCCCGGTTGACCGCGACGTTTTTTACGATGCACAGCGAGATTATTCAGATGGCAATCTTGCTCCAGCAGCCAGTCAAGCCGCCAAGATACTTGCCAAGCAACCGAACCACGGCCCCGCCAATCAACTGATGGCACGAATCGAACTTACTCGCGGCAACCGCCAAGCCGCCCTCGACCATCTTCGCCGCTCACTCGATACGTCAGTATGCCGGGTGCCGGAATATGCCGGGTGGAACGGTTCGTTAGCGTTGGCGACCTTGCTGGCACTGGCTCTTGTCAGTGGGCAGCGTTCATTCCACCCGGCATAGTCTTGCTAGATTCATAGACCCTTGAGGAAGG
>CAINDV010000495.1 GCA_903847485.1 uncultured Verrucomicrobiota bacterium | reverse complement strand
GCACCTGGAGTCCTTGATCCATCACAAGCCGCCGGCACCGGGCGATGAGTATGTGAATCCGTTCACGCAACCGGTGCCGTTGCTGGACGCCAACGGCAACCCGACGGGCCTTTACATAGTGCGGGAAGTGCATACGCCCAACCCGGTGCCGCTGAACATTCAGTGTTCGACGAACCGGACGGTGTATGAGACCGGGCCGAACGGGGCGGTGGTGGCGTTTGGGGCGCCGAGCGTGACGGGCGGATGTCCGCCCTACACAGTGAGTTGCGCTCCGCCGAGCGGAAGCACCTTCCCGATTGGGACGACGACCGTGACCTGCACGGTGACGGATGCGTGCGGGAACAGGGCGACCTGCACCTTCACGGTGACGGTGAACCGGCGGCCACCACTCGTCCCCATTTGCTCGTCGAACATCACGGTGACGGCGACCAGTGCGGCCGGCGCGGTGGTGACCTACGCAAGCTCGGCCGTCGGCGGGTGTCCGCCTTACACGGTGAACTGCGCTCCACCGAGCGGGAGCACCTTCCCAATCGGGACGACGCTCGTGACCTGCACCGCTCGCGATTCGTGTGGCCAGATGGTCAACTGCGGCTTCACGGTGACGGTCAATCCGCTGCCGCCGATCAACCTCACTTGCTCGTCTAACATCACGGTGGCGGCGACCAGTGCGACCGGCGCGGTGGTGACTTACACCAGTTCGGCCAGCGGTGGATGTCCGCCGGTTACGATCAATTGCAATCCCCCCAGCGGCAGCACCTTCGCTATCGGCACTACCACAGTGACCTGCACGGCCAGTGATGCCTGCGGCCAAACGGCCAATTGCAGCTTCACAGTGACGGTCAATCCGCCGACACAGATCACGCTGACCTGCTCGTCGAACATCACGGTGACAGCGACCGGCACGGCGGGCGCGGTGGTGACTTACACCAGTTCGGCCAGCAGCGGTTGCCCGCCGGTGGTGGTCAATTGCAATCCACCGAGCGGGAGCACCTTCCCGATCGGGACGACGACAGTCACCTGCCAGGCGACCGACGCGTGCGGCAACGACTCACGCTGCACCTTCACGGTCACGGTGGTTCGGCCGCCTATCACTATCCAGGTTAGCGGAAATCAGTTGCAAGTGATCTGGTCTGACGGCGCGCTGCAACAGGCTGACAAGGTGGAAGGTCCGTACATTGACATTGACCCGCAGCCGACCTCTCCGCACACCATTAGCCCGACCGAGGCGAAGAAGTTCTTCCGTGTGCGCGCCGGACAACCGGGATTCACGTTCTACGATACCGAGTTGCTGCAGTTGGACATTTCCGGCGGCGGTCTGCCTCAAGACATGCGCCTGCGGGAAAGTCCCACGCGGCAGTCCACGGGTAAGACGGCGATCTCGCCGGCGCCCGGTGGTGGCTTCATCATTGACAGCTTCTTCGATGTGTTCACCGAACTGAGCTTGGATGGCGGTCAGTCTTGGACGCCCTCGAGCGGCACGCCGCCCCGCATGAGGTTCACCGGCACTGCTCCGTCGAACACCTTGCCGCCGAGAGAGGCGGAGTATGTCAGCCCGGCCGATTGGCACGCGTTCTATGCCCAAGGCATCTACATTACGAACGCAAGTCATCTCTCCTTCACCGGAAGCTTCCCGCCACCGCCACTGGGTGGAGCGAGTGAAATCCACAGCTTCAGTTCCATGGTGAACATGCAGGTGCTCTTGCCGAATGGGCCGCCGTTCCTGCCTGTGTCCGCACCCGCCCAAGTGACGGTGCGGGTCACCAGCCGGCCGTAATAAGCCGGACCGATGACTGACGCAACGACCGGCGGCTTACTCCGCCGGTCGTTTTGTTGGTGGTTGCCGAGAGATTTACTTCGATCCGTTCCCGATTCCCCCCGAGCCTTCCCGCGCATCTTTCAACGGCCACCAGTGCAGCAGCACCGGCAGGATCAACAGCGAAGCGACCAGGCAATCCACCAACCCGAGCACGACCAACAGGCCGAGGCGTGAGTTGGCGGGCACTTGTGACAGCATCAGCACTCCAAAGCCGCAGGACACCGCCAGGGTGTTGATCAATACCGGCGGGCCAGTGAGTGCCATCGCCCGGCTCAAGGCTTCCAGCTTGGTAGCGCCCGCAGCGACAGCCGCACCGTGACCTTCGAGTAAGTGGATGGCGAAGTCCACGCCGATGCCCAGCGTCATGCCGGCAAACATCGAGGTGGCCACGCCGAGGGGAATGCCCAGCCAGCCCATCGCCGCAAAGTTGATCGCTACCGCCAGCGCGCTGGGCACCACGCAATAAACTCCCCAGCGCAGCGAGCGTCCCAGCAACGCCGTCACCAGGTAAATCCCGACAAGCGACCAGAACAGCGATTGCATTTGCGTGGTGACGATGCCGTTGATGAGCGACTGACTAACCGCCACGTCGCCCGCGAAGCCGAGCGTGATTCCCTTGGGCGCGAGGTGTTCGCGCTCGTAGGCACGGAGGTCGCGCATGAGTTGGGCGGTGTCTTGGAAGTTCGCGTCCTTCAAGAAAACCGTCGTCAGCGATTGCCAGTAGTTCGTGTCCACGATCTGACGCAGGCGTTGCTGGCCGAGCGCCAGGCCGTAGTAATCCCACATGAGTCTGATTTCGGCGGGATTATCGGGCAGGTGGCGAGCCTCGGGATCGCTGGGCCGCGCCATGAACCGTGTCGTTTCAAGGTAGTCGTAAGGACTGAGCACGCCGCCGACGGCGTATTGCGGGCGCTGCCGGATGAACATCGCGAGGCCCGCGATTGCGTGAATGATCTCCGGCCGGACATGGCTGTGACTGACAACCTCGAAACGGGCCTGGCCGGCTTGGGCGAATTTCTGCCAGAACTCCGCGGGGGTGTCCCGGTTGGGAATCCGGGCGGTGATGTTGCTGCCCAGCCCGTACACCATTTCAATACGCGACTGCAAAACGGCGGCCCGATCGTCGTTGGTGATGGCAAGGGTGATGGCGCTGCCTGCGATCAACGCCGGATTCTCCACCAGATCGCTGCGAAAGATGACGCCGTCGCGCATCATGGCCGACGCTTGGATTTCACCCCGAAGTATTTTGGGCGCGTCAAACGAAACGAAGAGCAGGTGCATGCCGTAAAACTGCTCATTCACCAGCCGCGTCGCGCGACGAAATTCGCTGTCGGGATCGAACCCGTCCACCCAACTGTCCTGCACCACCAGTCGTCGCAACCCCGATGGCGCCAGCGCGAGGATGACTGCCAGCAGACCCACCACCCACCAGCGCTGACGCACCACCGCCAGCGCCAGACGCGCAAACGCCGTTGCCAGCCCTCCCGGACCCCCGGTGTTCGTCCGCTGTCGTCGCGAAACCAGCCGGTCCGGATTGATCAGCGTCAGCATCGCCGGGATCACCGTCAGCGAGTAGAACAAACTGAAAAGCACGCCCACGGCGGTGAAAATGCCGAACGCTTGCACGGGTCGCAGCGGCGAAAAAGCAAAGGAGACAAAACCTATCGCGGTGGTGAGCGTGGTGTTGACGACCGGGCAGACCATTTCCTCCATTGTCTCTTTGACTAACTCGATGTGATGGCTGCCCGGGCTTTCGCGGAGCAACGCGAAGTAGCGGCTGAACACATGAATCTCATCAGTCACACACATCGCCGTGAGCAGCACCGGCATCACGGCGATGGTGAGATAGATCGGCACCCCGAACCAACCCATGAGACCAAAGACGAACAGCAAAGTGGCGGCGACCTCCGGCAGCGGCAGCAGCGTGGCCAGAACATTCCGGAAACTCAGTAAGAAGATGAGCATCATCACCAGGACCGCCACCGGAACCAACCCGAAGTGCCGGGCGAGGAACAAACGAAATTCGCAAAGACTCCGCGGCATTTTCCACCACCCAGTCTCGTGGTGGGAACGGGTGCTCGCGCCCAGCAATGCTTTGGGCACGCCGAGGTCTTCGAGGATATGGAGGCCCAGCAGCGATTCCGCCACGGGCGCGCCCGTGACAGCGATGTCCTCGGCCACGGGGCCGCGGGCCGCGATGACGGCCAGCACATTTTGGTAGAGCCGCGTGCGATCACCGCGATCCGGCGCGCCGATGAGGATGCACGTGGACCTGCCGTCGCTGGAAACAAATGTTCCCGTGTAGAGCTCGATTCGGCGCAGATCCTCGCGCAACTGAGCCAGTTCCGCCTTGGTGTGCAGCGGCGGTTCGAGCAGCGTCTGGTGCCGGAGCGTGCCTGGCCGCAGATGGAAGCTCGGTTCCGTGGCCAGACTCATCACCTTGGAAGGATTCATCCCCGGCAGCTTCAGGAATTCCGCCGTCAGTTCGCGCACCAGTTGCAGCGTGGCTGGATTGAAAATGCCGTCGGCCGAGTCGGAACGAATCAGCACGACCAGGTTATCTTCGATGCCAAACCGGCTGCGAATGGCGCTGTCAAAGACCACTTCGGGCGCGGTTGGCGAAACGAGCGCATGGCCGTCCGTGCGCAGTTTCAGCCACCCGACGCCGGGCGCGGCGGCCAGCGTGACCAAGGTGGCCATCACCAGCACGCGCCTGGGATGCTTGATCGCGTGGGCCGACAGCGCCAAGAAAAACCTGACGACCCATTCGTGAAGCATTGTCCAGGCTTTGGGAAATTGCATGGGGGCGGGTTGTCAGGCCGGACTAGGATGGCCCCGTCCCATGCTTTGGGTTGGTGCTTCCGGCGACAGTCCCACGGAGTAAGAGCCGGCAATCCAAAGGCTGACCGCGTGGCCGGAAGCGTCCTCCGGTGACTGCGGGTGGTACCATTTGGGCGGCCATTTTTGGGCAACAACTCGTGGCATGGGTTGAGTCTGGCAGAGTGGGAACCCGGTGACAAGGATGCGGTCGCAGGCGGGTGTGACTTCAGTGCATCCCCAAGTTGTCGGTGTCAAAGAACGCCCGGTGAGGGCCCCGGGCCTACAGCGGCGTGCGCTCGCTGTTGTAGGCCGGGTGCCCCCACCCGGTGTCCCCCGAAGTAACCGACAACTTGGGGATGCACCGTGTGACTTAAGAGTTCTCGGAGCATCAAGTCATGAGCCTGCCACGGGCAGAAGCATCCCCGTGTCGCGCGCGGTAACTTCCTTAATTCAACAGCCGTGGGGCCAGGGTGAGAGGCTTGTTCGGATGAATTGTTACGGCTGAGTTAGTTCACCTGCGGCTAGTAAGCGGTCAGGCTGGCGAACCTTGAGCTAGGGATCGCCCGGAAGGTTCCATCGGCTTCGCGCACGACGAACAGTGCAGCGGCGTTGGTAAGCGTCTCGGTGAACTTCAGACCGGCCTGCGGGCCGAGTACGAACAGCGTCGTCGAGAGTGCATCCGCCAGCGTGCAGGTGTCAGCCACCACGGAGACACTGCCCAGATTGTGCTGCACGGGATGACCAGTGCGCGGGTCGAAGATGTGGCATTCCCGGTGGCCAGCGGCATCAATGAAATACTTCTGATAGTCGCCGGACGTGGACACGGCCCGACCGGAAATGGACAACACGGTCACCACCGGGTCGCCAACCCGCCAATCGTTGACCGGTGCGGAGATACCCACCTGCCAGTTAGTGCCGCGAGCATTGCGACCGCTGGCAAAGACCTCGCCACTAATGGCGACATAGAAGTTGGTGAACCCCCGCTTCCGCAAGACTTCCGCCATGACATCCACGCCAAAGCCTTTGGCAATAGCACTCAAGTTAAGTTGGAGGTTGGGTAAGTCTTTCACCAACTTGTTATCTGCGGTAAGCCGCAGGTGCTGGGTGCCGGTCCGGGCGAGGGCGGCACGGATTTGAGTCTCCTCCGGTGTGCGCCGCTCACTGGATGCCTCTCCAAAGCCCCAGAGGTTAATCACCGGCCCCAGAGTTGGATCAAACGCGCCGCCCGAACGCCGGTGCAGGTCCACGGCAATCCGCAGCACGCGGGCAAAGTCCGCCGAAACCGGAAAGGTCTCGTCCGCCGGCGCACGGTTGAATTGGGAGAGTTCACTGTCCGGCTGGTAATGAGACATCTGGCGGTTCACTTCCTTGAGCCGGTCTTCCAGCGCCTGCTTCAGTGTGGCAATGGCAGCGGGCGCGAGGTTGGTCCCGACGATCTTCACCGTGTAAACGCTGCCCATCGTTTCGCCCTCCCAGGTGATAAGGGGAAGGTCAGCGGCGGAAAGAGCGGTCCAAGACCAACAACCAAGGACCAGCCAAACCCCAACTACCAACCGCCAACGCTTCAGAGCGTGTAAGAAAACGCCGGTTGCGGTAGGGCGAGGCTCCTGCCGAGCCTTACGGAACCTGCGCGTGGCAGTCGTCGTCCAGACTCGGCAGGAGCCTCGCCCTACCACGACCGGCGTTGTCATACACGCTCCCAAAAACCGGGATCGTCCACCCCTGCATTTTGGGCTATGGGAATGGTCCGCGCCGCTCACTTCCTATTACTGCTCGCTGATGATATAGAACGATGACTCGTTCCCGGCGCTATTGATCGGAACGGAGTTCAAGGGCGGGGTGGCGGGGAGGTTGCCCTGTAGCAGGTTGAAGCCGGGCCGGCCCAACGCCAAGTTAGTCGAGGCGTAGATGGCATAGGTCCTTCCGGACTTACTCACCCACTTCAAGGTAAGGTCGGTTGAGCCGCCGGTCGGAGGCACGATCTGGAGGACGAGCGGGGCCCCTAGGACCGCCAGGCCGGCTTCGTTCTCGGAGACATAGGCTGGCCCGCCGGCAGCGGTGATGCGCCAGGCGTTGACCAAGCCGGCGAAGCTTTCTGAGGTCACCGGAGTAAGTGGCTGGGTCACATCCATGGTGACTGCGGCATTGGCGCCATTGCCGAGGGTGGCCAGCACGCCGGCGACGGCCACGCTGGATACCGGTCCTTGCGCGGTATTTGCTTTCACGAGCGTCGGCAAGGCAGGATTGGACACGTCGTAAATGAGCCAGCCATTGGCGCCATCGGCCACGTTGGCGGAGTTGCCCGAGACGGCAATGCCGCCGGCGGCCCGCCGGTGGAGTGTGCTCCGGGGCGGCCACCGCCAGCGGCTTCCGGGTCCGAAAGCCTGCCCCGGCGGGCCTTCTGACATGGAAAACAGGCCCCGCCGGTTCAGGATCGTCAAAAAAACCAAGAAAACCATTGCAACTCCGCCTCCAATGGCTACATTCAACCCGTGACTAGCTCCGATTGAAAAGCAATTCTCGATAAACCGCGGAGCGTCCAGAAAGCAATTTCCTATCAGGAACACCATGCGCTCCTATTGGGTTCCCGGCGTCAATAACCTCGGCAAATTCGGCCGCTGGACTTTCGCTGAATTCCGCAGCGTCTTCGACGTAGACAAGGACTTCGCGGATCTCATCACGTCCTTCACCACCCGCCGCCCATGTACATGAAGAACCGCCTTGCCTCGGCCTTCAGTCGCGTCAAGAGCCTGAGCCTTGAGGCTAGGTTCGCCATACTACTCATCTTTGCAGTAGTGCTGATTGCGGTCGCGGGAGCCATATATCCTGCGGCAACCTTGATGGCGCTGCAGCCTCTGGGTATCTTATTCGCCGCTGGTGCGGCTGCTGCGAGCCTGTTGAAATCCAAAGGCATTGAGGAGATTCAGATTGAGTCGCCAATTATTGGAAGGGAGAAGAAGGTGCTGAGGCGTGTATCGCGAGAAGCGAGGATAGGAATTGGGTGCCTAATCTTGGGTCTTCTCGTCTCCGTTTTTGCAAAGGGGATCGAGCACTACCTCACCAGCAAGCGCACCTTGGCGAGCCAACGAGCCACAGCAGAGCAACTCCAACGTGCCGAGGAGCAACTTAACCTGATGCGCAAATCACTCCGTGCAATCGAACGTACTGCGACCCGGTTTGAGTCTCTGACGTGCCGTATAACTTACGAAATACGACTAACTAACCAGCCACTTGCTGATCTGAAGGCGCACCTCAGAAGGTTTGCAGCAGATTTCATCAGCACGAATTCGGAGCCGCCAAATTACACGTCGCAAACGGCCGACTACGGTTACGTATCGGTCACAGAGATAACCGGGGCCAAAGGGAGCCCCCTCAGCGTTAATGTCGATTTGCCGTTCCCGGGCTGTACCGAAACCAACTTAGAGCGAGAGGTTTGCGCAATTCTTCCTGCGATCAAGGAATTGCTGGAGCCTATTCGTGAAATGCAAGTCACGTTTGCAATATCCTCGAAGGAAAACAAACTGGATTTTGAAAAACCCGATCTATTTGTTGCTTCACCGAGGGTCTGCGGTAGCTGGCTGAAATACGAACCGCTTTCAAGCCGGCTCTTCTTTAGCTGGTCCCTCGAATGCTCAAAAACAAATTGGCACCAAACGCACAGCTTGATTTCCGTCTTGGACCTGATTGACGCGACTTTCATTACGCACCTTGGAAGTTCTACCACCAATGAGATTCCGATAAGTTTAGCCAGTTTTGGGCGCCCAACTGAGGTCGTCGTCCAAGCAGACAAGATTAGGTTAGAGGCTCGCGAATTCGCCAATGATGCACCAGGACACCGTCTAGGAATTGTAGAACTCATGAATCCTCTTCCGTACAGGGTGACTCGCTTTGGAGGGAAGGATGTGCCTGAACAGAAGCTTTTCTCAGGCACCCTTCATCAAATTGAAGCCTGGCCTTAGCCCGACATTGGTAGTCTGATGCTTACGAAACAATCCAGCTCCGCCAAATCTCGCTACGCCCACAGGCTCCAGGACAAGCGGGCCAGCACGCCGTTCTTCCTTCAGTCTTCTGACTTCTGCCGTTGATTCCCATGCCCCCCAAACCCAAATCCCCCGCTCGCGCCAAAACCGTCGCCACGCTCCGCCACGACGCCAAGCGCAAAAACCTCCCCTCCGCCGGGTACGAACCGCTCATGCGGCAGGAAGACAAATCCCCCATCCAGGTCGCCTACGGACGCCGCAACCGCGACCTCGATCCCCAGCTTGTCTGGCGCGACGAGGACATCGCCGACTGGTTCGCCCTCGTCGTCCCCGCCCCGCCGCTCTATGTCCAGGAATAAGTCCATCCCAAGGCCCTCATTGACGACCGCCGCCGCCAGTCCAAGGCCCGCGCCGCTGCCACCGCGCCGCAGATTGACCTCTTCGCCGACTTCAACGGCCTGCCCCACGACGCCCGCGCCACCGAGTTCTACCAGCACGACGCCAACTGGACCAACCGCCTAAACCGCGATCCGTTAAACCGCGAAGCGTCCAACCCTTTATCCTCCTGCTTACCTGCGTGGCGGCTTCCACCACGATCCACGCGGCTTCGGTGCGCTAAACCGCGAAGCGTCCAGAAAGCAATTTCCTATCAGTTGCCGGCGGTGTCAGCGGCGGAAACATTTCCGCCCAGGCCCACGCCGAGGACGGCGGCACAGAGCAGTCTTAGTACACGCCGCCATAAATACAATGACGTATTATTATTGCCTTTTTTGCTCTAATCCGCCAACATATTCTCGCTCATTTGAGCGAGAATATGCCACGCACAAGCCCATACAACATCATTCTCAGTGATGCCGAGAGGACTCAATTAGAATGTCAGGCCAGGAAATATACGTCATCGTATTATTCCGTAGTCCGCGCCAAACTGATCCTCTTGGCCGCTCAAGGCCATCCCAATGACCAG
>CAINDV010000494.1 GCA_903847485.1 uncultured Verrucomicrobiota bacterium | reverse complement strand
GAGGCGCAGACGGGGATTGATAGTGCGGAGAATGCCCTGCTCGACCGCAGTGGTGACTTGGCGGATCGGAAGACGAGTTATGACCGCATCGCGGCGGCGTGGGAGCGGGTCGCGGCGGCGCGGAAGGTTTATGAACCGCTGGCGCAGACGCCCGAAGAGGCCCGGCTGTGGCAGTCCTTCGTTCCGGCGTGGGATAAGTGGAAGTCCGACCATGAGACATTCGTCACCCAATCCAAGTCTTACGATACCACCGTGGCTGGCTATCGCCGGAGCAACGAGCTTTACAAGAAAATGACCGAGCAGGCGCTGGTCGTGAACGGAGTGACCTTCAGTGCCGTCGAAACCCTTCTGACCAAGCTGGTCACGATCAACGAGACGACGGCCACCGACACCACCAAGGCGTCCGCTTCGCAAGCTACATTACTCAAAGCTCTCAGCTTGGGTGCCATGATCGTCGGGGTGGTGGCGGCTTTGGCTCTGGGCATCCTTATCGCCCGGGGTATCACCAGAGTCTTGAAGGGGATTGCCGATACTCTAAGCGCCGGGGCCGAGCAGACCGCCGCCGCCGCGGGCCAGGTTTCTTCCGCCAGCCAGTCCCTGGCCGAGGGTGCCAGCGAACAGGCGGCGTCGCTGGAAGAAACTAGTTCTTCTTTGGAGGAAATGTCCAGCATGACCCAGCGCAACGCCACCAATGCGAGCCAATGCAACACCTTGATGGCGGAGGCCAAGGAAACGGTGGACGGCATGGCGCGGGCGACCGAAGAGATGTCCCGCACTATCGCCAAGATCAAGACTTCCTCCGATGATACGGCCAAGATTATCAAGACCATTGACGAGATTGCCTTCCAGACGAACATCCTGGCCCTGAACGCGGCGGTGGAAGCCGCGCGGGCCGGTGAGGCTGGGGCGGGGTTTGCGGTGGTGGCCGATGAGGTCCGGAGCTTGGCCCAGCGCTGCGCCCAGGCGGCCAAGGAGACGGCGGCTAAGATCGAAGAGTCGGTGAACAACGCCAACCAAGGCGCGCAGGCAACTGTCCGAGTTACGGCGGCGGTGCAAGAGACGGTGGCTAACTCAGGGAAGGTGGCCCAGTTAGTTAGTGAGATCGCCAATGCTTCTCAGGAACAAGCCCAGGGGATTGGCCAGGTGAACACGGCTGTGACCGAGATGGACAAGGTGACGCAGAGTAACGCCGCCAATGCCGAAGAAAGCGCCAGCGCCTCCGAGGAACTCAACGGTCAGGCTGACGCGCTTCGGGAAGCGGTGGCCGAGTTGCTGCGCATGGTGGATGGTCAGAAGACTTATCAAGGATCTACGGTGGGACATGCGGTGAAGCCTCCGGCGGGCCGGCCCGGCCTGCACACCACGGTAAGTTCCGCCGCCCGAGCGACGAAAGCCACGCCGCACGAAGCGGCGGCGCACGGCAACGGCCCCGTTGCGCCCGCCCGGGCGACCAAGCCCGCTCCGACGCTGGCCGGGGCTGGTGGCCGCAAGCACGGTGACATCCCGCTGGAAGGCGACTTCAAAGACTTCTAACATGGTTACTTGGAATTCCTCCCTCGAAACCGGCAACGCCGTGGTTGACCGCGACCACCAAGCCCTGATTAACCAGATCAACGCCCTGGATGACGCCCTCAAGCAGGGTACCGCCAAGGAACAAATCGGGCCTATGATCGGCTTCCTGAACCAATATGTCCGGGCGCACTTCGCTCGCGAGGAAGACATCATGCGGGCCGTCAAATGCCCGGCCTCCGGCCAGAACTGCACCGCCCATCGAGCTTTGATTGGCAAGCTGGATGGCTGGGTAACCCGACTGAACGCCGACGGGGCCACGACCTCGTTAGTGCTCGAAATCTATCGGGAAGCGTCCGCCTGGCTCCAGCAACACATCGTCAAGGTAGATTGCCAGTTACGGGGCTGCCCACCGGCCTAAATCGAAATCGAACGGACGCCGGAGATAGGATTCGTCCTACCTCCGGCGTTTGGCTTTAGCCGAGGAGACTCAGACCGAATGACTAATAAATGACGAATGACGAATGACGAATGAATGACGAAGCCCGAAGCCCAAAACCCACTTGGTCTGCGTTCTCTGCCCAGGCAGGCTGCCTCCTCGATAGGACCGAGCGCCACTCCCGGGGCCTTCGTCATTCGTCATTCCATATTCAATCCCT
>CAINDV010000493.1 GCA_903847485.1 uncultured Verrucomicrobiota bacterium | reverse complement strand
GGTGATGGAGCAAGGTTCTGGGTCTTCACTACAAGCGTTTTGGGGGTTTTGGCGGGGGAGATGCGCTGATTTGCTGGGAAATTCGCAAATCGCGCTGAGAAACTTTTCTGAAACTGGGTTGAGTATCGAAATTTAGGTTAGAAAACAAGCGAACGAAGTCTGCAAACTTGGATTTCATCGGTTTAGCCCCGAAACCTCGCCACGTGGTCACTCCACCCACAGAGGTTCTGAAAGAGACTCACCATTTAACCATTTAACGCTTCAACCTTTCAACTGCTCCCCCTTCCGCCGGCCGATTACCGTTGAAACCGCTGCATCATGGCGTCGCGTGCTTCGCTCAGCACGGCCAATTTCCGCTCCAGATGCACGGGAATCCCCAGGCGCGCCGTCAGGGGCGCGATCATCTGCGCGACGCGGGGACGTAGCACCCGGATGGTCTCGGGGCGACTGTTCATCTGCTGAAGCGCGCTCGCCAGCACCTCCCCAACCTTTGCTACCGCCTCCAGGTCAGTGATCTCGGCCATGCTCATGCCAACGATGAGCTGCGTGTTGCGGTCCACCGCCAGGACGGTCTTGGGGAAGAAGGGTCGCTCCTTTCCCGTGACGGCCATCGGCGCGTAGAACACGTCCAGTTCCAGGTGGAAATTCTGCATCTGCGGCAGTTTCAGCAAGCCCTCCAGCGTGGCTTCCGGCAACTTCACCTGTGGCGGCGGCGATTCCGGCGGCGGAATAGGCGGCTCCCAGTCGAGATCCCCGAGGCGCAAGGGACGGCTGGCCGGATCGAAATCCGCGTTCAGGAACGGCACGCCCTCGGAGAGCAGGTCCATGCTCAAATCCGGATGCTCCCGGCCGAGCAGGGCAAACGCCGTGACTCGGGGCAGCGCGAAGAGCAGCGTCTCGGCTTCCGCCTGCGTGAGGCTCCACGGATAAGTGCCCGGCAAGAGGCTGCTGAACGCCGGCCACACCGGGCCGCGCTTGGCCGGCGGCGCGATGCCAGCGGCGGCCAGCACTGCGAGGTCGTTTTTCGACAGTTCGCTCTTGGCCGTGAATTCCACTTTCACGCAGTCCTGATCGAGGCCGCTGTCAAGGTCGGGGGCGTCCGCTTCGTTGGATCCCTCACTGTCTAAAATCGTGCGGAGAATCCACCGGCAGCCAGTGTTCCGTCGGAACACCAGCAGCGCATAGACTGTCCGCAGTCTTCCCAAGATCGAGCACAGCAACCGCTCGCCGGTGACGGGATCGCGCAAGCCGAGCAGTTGGCTGTCGTGCATCCAAGTCCAGGGCGCAAG
The DNA here is from genome assembly GCA_903847485.1 of uncultured Verrucomicrobiota bacterium. Classification (GTDB taxonomy): domain Bacteria; phylum Verrucomicrobiota; class Verrucomicrobiia; order Limisphaerales; family JAJXZI01; genus CAINDV01. The sequence continues at coordinate 348 of CAINDV010000493.1, read as the reverse complement.
GGTGCCGAAGTCATGGGCGGCGGCAATCAGGGCACTCCAAGTCGCGGGTGCGACGACCGGAATCGGCGGTTGGTTGGAACGGTGTTTGGCCATGACGCAAGTAGAAGGGAACGTGGACGGCAAGGCAAGGAAATGGGAACCGCAATTCTCATTTTGACGCTTTTGTCGGCAAAGAGCGAAAAGTCCGAAGTCCGAAAACCGAAGTCCGAAAGAAAGGTCCCGTCCTGAAATAGGTTGGTACTTTGGAATGAAAGATTCCGGGTATCATGAAAGTCATTCGCTATAGTCAGGCCTTCAAAATGCAGGCCGTTCGGGAAGTGGAAGCGGGCCAGGCTTGTGCCTCGGCCG
>CAINDV010000492.1 GCA_903847485.1 uncultured Verrucomicrobiota bacterium | reverse complement strand
GGCTTTGCGTGGTGGGTCGTTCAAAGCCGGTTGCAAACCGGCGCTCCACTTTGGTTGCGGCTTGGCCGCGCTATGCCTTGGCGTTAATTCCGAACTGAATAGTTATGGCTTAACGACCGCCGCTGGCGGAGCCGGCAAATATCGCTTTCCCCATGTAAAGCAGTCCGCCGCCAGCGGCAGACCGTAAGGGTTCTGCCGGGCGGCGGTTGCTGGTCCGTTTCCTCGACAACGCAGCTTACTCGATGGTCCAGAGTGTCACCGCGTCTTGGTCCTTCACGAAGATACGGCGGCCAGACACGACGGGATAGGCGTAGGTTTGGCCATCGGCGACTTTGATCCGCGCGACTTCCGTATAAGCCTTGTCGCCGGGTTGGAAGGCCACGAGTTCGGCCGCCGGTGTGAGCGCGAGCAGGACGGAACCGGCGTCCACAACAGAGCCATAGCCGCCGCCACCACCCATCCCGCGACCGGAACCGCCGCCGCCAGAACCTCCACCCGCTGCCGCCGCCGCCCCGCCGCCGGTACCGGGTTGGGCGTCCACAGCTTTTTTGAACGAGGCGGTCCACGCGGTCTTACCGTCAGCCACATTCAAACAGAAGAACTCGTTCCCCGCGCTCAGACCGTAGAGCAGACCATCCTTGACCACCGGCGTGTTGAATTGCACCGACTTCTCGGTGTTGCTCCACAGATCCTTGCCGGCGAAACCTTCGGCGGTCTTCTCCAGCTTCACCGCGCGAGTGCCGCGTCCGGAGCCGCAGAAGATGATCGTCTCACCGTTCACGATTGGCGTAGAGGCGTTGTATCCCCGGCCCTGAACCGCATAGGGCGTTTCCCAGACGAGCTTGCCATCGGCGACATTCACGGCCACCAGCCGGCGTTCGGTTTCCGCGATGATGAGTTGAGCGCCGCCAATCTTCATGAGCATCGGCGAGGCGTAACCGGGGCTTTCCCCGTCCCATTTCCATTTCTGCTCGCCGGTGGTCAGATCATAGGCCACGAGCGCGCCGTTGTCCTGCCCGCCTAGTTGCGCGAGGCACAGGCCATTGACCACGATGGGTGAGGATGACGGGAAGAAGCGGGGATAGGACTTGAACTCATCCTTGCGCCAGAGCGGTTTGCCGGTGGCGGCATCCAGGCAGGAGATTGTGCCGCGCACTCCCAGCGTCACGACCTTGCCGTCGGCCACCGTCGGCGAACTGCGCGGTCCAGAATAACCCTGGGCCGGCCCAGTCGCCCCGAGGGATTCATACTTATCCTGCCAAAGCTCCTTACCGGTGGCGGCGTCGAGGCAGCGCGTGATCTCATTACCCTCCTGCCGCGAGAAAACGTAAAGCTTGCCGCTCACCAGCGCCGGCGTGGCGACGCCTTCGCCGATGGTGACCTTCCATTTCTGGGTCAGTTCCTTGGGCCAAGTCTTGGGCGCGTTGAATTCAGCGGCTTTGCCATCGCGACTGGCCCCGCGCCATTGCGGCCAATCCTGCGCCCGGGAGTCGCCAGCGATGATAAGGGCGGAGGCGGCGACGAAAACAATTGTGCATTGGGTGGTATTCATGGGACGTAATATTTAGTTGTGGTGAATGAGGTTAAAAGAGCAGCGGCAGACGCGGTGATGAAAGATACATCCGCGTCTGCCGCGCCATTCAATTTACGGCTGAACCCCGGCACTCGACCGCTCCTCCGTGTTCAGAGCGAGGCAGTCAAGGCCGCCGGGGCCTGGCCGACAGGGTTACTTGGCAGGTTCGCGCTTGGCTTCCCAGTCTGTCTTGGTCGGGTCGCCACCGCCGCGGGCCGGGCGTTCAACCGTGCCCTTGATCGTGTCAGCGCTGACTTTGCCGCTGTATTTGGTGGTCACCTTATTCTGACCCATCTCCCGGGTGACGGAGAAGGAGATTTCGTCGCCCTTGACCTTGCCTTCGCTGATCTCCGTCTTGACCGGCTCGGCACCCTGGCGTCCGGGGCTGGTCACGGCACCGGTGAGCTTCTCGCCGGCGGCCTTGAGTGTCAGCGTCGTCTTCTGCGCCTCGCCGCCGTTGCGGCCAGGCCGGCTCCAACTCCAAGTGCCCGTGGCGTCAGCGGCCTGGGCTTGGGACGCGGCCCCGAGCGTCAAGACGGCGCAGGCCGCGAGGGTTAGGAGCGGAGTCAACATGTTCAGTGTACGTTTCATATACTATCGTTTCTATGTTTTGTTTATGTTTGGTCGTCTATTCGGGATCTGCCATTAATCGGCAACTCTCGGACAGATTATCTCGGCGGCAGACGCCGCAAGGTAGCGGGAGGTTACACGGCAATTCTCACTATGGCCCTGCCAACCGCCGCCGACACCCGCTCCAAAGCCACCCCTAAACCCGTCAAGCCCGAATTCCGAAGTAGACCGGCGTTTTTGGGGTGCCGGCAGCCCCAGGTTTCAGATGTGACCGCCCCCCAGGACCAGCCGGTCCTCGGGTGGCACCAACTTCGGCGAAGGGTATTTCAGCCAGTCCAAAGCCGC
>CAINDV010000491.1 GCA_903847485.1 uncultured Verrucomicrobiota bacterium | reverse complement strand
GTTGGGCGGGAGTAAGAGCGGGGTATCGCGGTCAATTGCAATCAAGCGGGCAGCCATGGCTAGATCAGACGCCGGGCGTGCGCGCCGGTTCAAACAAAATGCAAGAAACCTGCGGTTTCTAAGTCCGACAGGCTCCTAGCTGCGTCAGGGGGCGCACGGTGTGCTGAGTCTGCCCACAGCACTCGTGCCAGTAACCGCCGGAGCGTGGGCCTGGAAACGGTGCCAAAACCGGGGAGAAAATCGTAATCCTTCCCGCACCACCGAGATTTTGATCCTGTCGTCGGTGCCGGAGAATTTTGACGGAGTAGGCGTCGTGACGCGACCAATTGGCCGTCCCCCGCCGCCTCCAAAACACGAGTTTTCGACCGACATTGCTACAGTTTCACGGTCAGTGGTGACGGCGCTCTGCGTTGGTGCTGTCACATGTGGCGGCGACGGATGGGAAGGTGTTCCATGGCAATCCCGAATGGCATTTCGCCACGCTTCCGGCAAAAGAAATGAACTTGCCGCCGTGCGGCTGCGTCTTGGTAGCCAATATGAAACGCCTTGATATCTTTGAACCTTATCGTTTGGCCTGCACGCTCCTCTGCCTGGGCACCGCCGCGCAGTTCGCGCCCGCCGCTGATTGGCCCCAGTGGCGCGGCCCCAAGCGCGACAATATCTGTGGCGAAACCGGCCTTTTGCAACAGTGGCCCGAGGGCGGGCCGAAGCTGGCTTGGACGGCCGCTGGCTTGGGTGACGGCTATTCCGGCGTCGCCGTCGTGGGCGAGCGGATTTACACGCTGGGCGACGGCTCCGATGGTTGCTTCGTCCGGGCGTTGGACGCGGGCACGGGCAAGATCCTGTGGTCGGCGCGCGTCGGCAACTCCGGCGGCGGTGGTGGCTTTCCGGGGCCGCGCTGCACGCCGACCGTTGAGGGTGCGCAGTTGGTGGTGCTCGGCCAATTCGGTGATCTGGTCTGCTTGGAGACGGCCGGGGGCAAGGAACTGTGGCGGCACAATTTCAAGGACGAGTTGGAGGGTAAAATGATGTCGGGCTGGGGCTACGCCGAATCTCCGATGGTGGACGGTGGCCGGGTCATCTGCACGCCCGGCGGGCCGAAGGGCACGCTGGCGGCCTTCGACCTGGCGACCGGCAAGCTGGCCTGGCGAAGTGAGGGGTTCACGGACAACGCGGCCTATTGCTCCATGTTGGTTGAGACCATCGCCGGCGCACGGCAATACGTTCAGTTCACCGACGCGAGCGTGGCTGGCGTCGCCGCGAACGACGGGCGCCTGCTCTGGCGTGCGCCCCGCCCAGGCAAGACCGCGGTGATCTCCACGCCGATCTTTGCCGACAACGGCGTCTTCGTCACCTCCGGGTATGGCATTGGCTGCAATCTGTTTAAGGTGACGGCGAGCGACGGCCAGTTTTCCGCAGAGCCGGTTTACGCCAACAAGACCATGATCACGCAATTGGGTGGCGTCGTGAAGGTGGGCGGCCATCTTTTCGGATACACCGACAGCAAAGGCTGGACCTGCCAGGAATTTGAGAGTGGCAAGCTGGTGTGGCAGGATAATGCGCGGTTGGGGAAAGGCTCGGTTCTGGCGGTGGGCGGCCAGTTGATTCTCCGCGCTGAAAAGGACAAGGGCACGGTGGTGCTGATCAACGCCACGACCACCGGTTGGGCGGAGCAGGGGCGTTTCGACCAACCGGAGCGCAGCAACAAGAACAGTTGGCCGCCGCCGGTGATTGCCCACGGCAGGCTCTATCTGCGCGACCAGGACAAGCTGCTGAGCTACGACGTGAAAGCCCGGTGATCGGCCCGCGACTTTAGATTCCGAATCTTCCTGGTTGAATTCGGGGCCGGGTTCCCTAGTATCCGTCTTTCGCGGAGCCACAGGACTCCGCACAACTGGTCGGGGCGTAGCGTAGCTTGGTAGCGCGCTTGCTTGGGGTGCAAGAGGTCGTGAGTTCAAATCTCACCGCCCCGACCATGTTAATAGGCCCGTAAACATTGAGGAAAATGCACGTCGCCCAGAATCGGCAGGCCCGGCGAAGAGCTCGCCGTACACAGCCGGTACACAAAAAACCCCTTCCGCCGTGAGATTTCCCAAGCGGGTGACTTTCGGAAAGCGGGGCAAGGCCACGATCTACGGCAAGTCGAAAACTTGTCGCCTCTACCGCGTTGCCGGCTACGCCAAGGGCAAGCGCCAGATCACCTACCACGCCGATTATCCCGCCGCGCTCGCCAAAGCCGAAGAGCTTGCCAAAAGTATTAACGAAGGTTCCAACGCGCTCGCCCTCAGCCCTGCCCAGGCCGAAGATGCCCTGCTCGCGCTGGATGTCCTCGCCGCCCACAAGCGCCAGAGCGGCGAGGAAGTTTCCCTGCACGCCGCTGTTGCCGAGTGGGCTGCCGCCGCCGCCAAGCTGGGCCAGCGCCCGTTGCATGAAGCGGTGGACACCTTCCTGAGCACCGCCGCCGACCTCAAACCGATCACCGTGAAGGATGCCGTCGAGGAATTCCTTGCCAGCCGCGCCCACAAAGCCACCGCCGCCGCCGGCAAACGCGCCCAACTCTCCCCCGGCTACGCCTACAACGTCGCCATGTGGCTCCGCGAATTCGCCGAGACATTCACCGCCCATCAACTCGCCGAACTTACGGCCAAGCTGCTCTCCGCCTACATGTCGGCTCATCGGAAGGTCACTCCGCGCACGCGCAACGCCCGCCGCAATGTCGTGAAGATGTTCCTGCGCTGGGCCATGCGTGCCAACTATCTGCCGCAAAGCTGCCGCTTGTTGGAGGCCGACGCGCTCGCCACCGAGCTTGAAGAAGGCGGCACCATCGAATTCTACCAGCCCGCCGAACTCGCCGCGATACTTCAAGGCGCTCATGACCAAGCCGACTACCGGCATTTGCTCCCGGTGCTCGCCATCAACGCATTGGCTGGTGTGCGCCTGGCCGAGTGTGTGCGGCTGGAATGGTCCGACGTGTTCGCCGTCGCCGGCCACGTCACCGTGGACAAGTCCAAGTCCAAGACCCGCGCCCGGCGCTTGGTTCCGATCTGCGCCAGCCTCGCACTCTGGCTGGAACCCTTCCGCGCCAGCGCCGGCCCGCTCTGGACCTTCGGCCTGGAGAAGTTCCACGCGGATTTCAACGCCCTGCTCGCCGGCCTCGAAATCGCGCCCAAGCGCAACGGCGGACGGCATGGCTTCGCCACCTTCCGCTTTGCGCTCACGCAAAACGAGAACCAAGTCGCCGCCGAGATGGGCAACTCGCCCGACATGGTTCACGGCCATTATCGCGGCCTCGCCACCAATGAAGAAGCCCTGCGCTGGTTTGCCGTAGCCCCGGCGCCCGTCGCTGGCAACGTCGTTTCAATCTCCGCCGCCGTCGCCTGATTCCCCCCGCGCCACGGCGCAGGGCCGGCGCTGGCCGGAGGTCGCACGCGGGCGATGCACGTCCGGCTTGCAAGCACCAGGCCGGGAGGGCAACCTGCCGCTCCCTGCAAACTCTACGGGGAAACTAAACGGACAACGACGACGGCCATAGCAATGAACGGAGAATCATGAGCAACACAGCGACGCAGACCAACCAGGCTCCCGCACAACCACGCCTCGGCCCGACCGTGCGCCATATCCTGCCTGCCTATGCTCGCCCCATGAAACGGCGTTCGACAGCGCCGCTGTCCGGGAGCAACCCGCTGGCCCTCTGTGCCGCGCTGGCGGTGCTGGCTGGTGCTTGTGTCGCCCCGCCGTTGCTGCGCGGGCAGGCTGCCGCCACGAACCCGCCCGCCCCGCCCGCAGCCTATTCTGCCGAAAAGGAAGCCGCTGCGGAAGCCGCCCGCGCCGCCTACAATGCAGATGCCCTGACCAACCACATCCGGCTGGAGAAACCCCTCTACACCAATGCGCCCTATTCGGAATTCCGGCTGCGTGCCGCCGCCCTGGCTGGCGACGGCTACGCCGCCTCCCTGTGCAGCGGCACCAACGAAACGGAGCGCGCCTTCTGGCAACGGCTCGCGGCCACCAATGGCTGGGTGCCAGCACAGATTCGACTCGCCAAGGAATATGAAACGTGCCCTGTGGTAACGCTGCTCTTTCGCGCCACCAACGGTGGCCGGATAGAGGTTAGCGTGTTTTCCAACGAATCTGTGGATGTGGCGATGAAAGCCATCGCCACCAACTCACCTGGCGCGGAGCTTATCGAAACAGTGCGCCGTCCGGCGGCTGAAGTTGCTCGCGACGCTGCCTTGGCCAAGCACTGGCGGGCGAAAGCCCAAGCCGCGCTTCCCAGGCTGCAAGCCGACACCGGGCGCACGAATCCCCATGCATTGCTTGCCTTGGCGTTTCTCCATGCCGATGGCGACTTGGTTCAAAGTAACCGCGCCCGTGCGAACGAGCTAATGCGCCAATCCGCTGAACTTGGCTTGGCCCTGGCCCAAGAATGCGTCGCGATTGATTATAAGTCTCCTGCCGTTGATAACGTACAAGCCGCCCGTTGGTTCTTTCTCGCCGCCACTCAAGGCTTGGCCTCCGCACAACGCAGCTTGGCCGAACTCCATAGACCGCCTTGGCCGTGGAGCTTTGATCCCAAGTTCCAGCCGCGCGCAGCCGAAGCCGCCAGGTGGAATTTTGAGGTCGCTCACCAAACTCCGGGATGGAGGGCATATTGGGCCTGCTACGAACTCGGCGATAGCTACCAGTCAGGCAGTGGCGTGGATTCCAACCGCGGTGAGGCGGTACGCTGGTTCCGCCGTGCGGCAGACATGGGCGGTGACGAGAGCGGCGGCTCGGCAGAATACGGGCTTGCCCGCTGCTACCACAATGGCGACGGCGTGGCGCAAGACGCGGCGGAAGCGGTGAAGTGGTATCGCAAAGCCGCCGAGCAGAATCACGCCGCAGCTCAATTCAAACTAGGCGTCTGCTGCCTCACGGGCGACGGTGTGGCGCAAGACGCGGCGGAAGCGATGAAGTGGTTTCGCAAAGCCGCCGAGCAGAACTACACCGAGGCTCAATTCTGCCTAGGCCTCTGCTATGCCGAGGGTAGGGGCATGGCGCAAGACGCGGCGGAAGCGATGAAGTGGCTTCGCAGGGCCGCCGAGCAGAATCACGCCGAAGCTCAATATAATCTGGGCTACCGCTACTCCGTTGGTGAAGGAGTGGCGCAAAACGCAGCGGAAGCGATGAAGTGGTTTCGTAAAGCCGCCGAGCAGAATCACGCCGCATCTCAATACAGTCTGGGCGTCTGCTATACCGAGGGCGACGGCGTGGCAAAAGACGCGGCGGAAGCGGTAAAGTGGTATCGCAAAGCCGCCGAGCAGAATTATGCCAAAGCTCAGTACAATCTGCGCGTCTGCTACTACAAGGGCGACGGCGTGGCGCAAGACACGGCGGAAGCGATGAAGTGGCTTCGTAAAGCCGCCGAGCAGAATTACGCCGAAGCTCAATTCCATCTGGGCTGCTGCTACGTCAGAGGCGACGGCGTGGCGCAAGACGCGGCGGAAGCGATGAAGTGGTTTCGCAAAGCCGCTGAACAAGGCGACCCACGGTGCCAGGCGGCATTGGGCGGGATGCACTTTCACGGGGAAGGCGTCCCACGAGACTACGGCATGGCGGCCAAGTGGCTGCGGAGGGCCGCAGAGCAGGGCAGTGACTTTGCGCAAAGCCTTCTCGGCTATGCCTACACGTACGGCAAGGGCGTGCCCCGCGACTACGTGGAAGCCTACAAGTGGTACAACCTGGCCGCCGCGAGTAGTGATAGCACCACAGCCGGGCGTGCGCGGCAGAGTCTCGACGACGCGAGTCGTGACATGACCCCCTCCCAAATCGCCGAAGCTCAGCGGCTCTCCCGCGAGTTCGTTGCGCGCAAGGAACAGTCGGGTACCAACTCCGTCAACGAGCTTGGCTCCAAACCGGTCCCCAAAGCCACCGGCACCGCCTTCTTCATCACCGACGCCGGCCACTTGCTCACCGCCGCCCACGTCGTCGAGAAGGCCGGGCGGATTCAGGTTTCCGTCGCTGGCAAGACTTATCCCGCCAGCCTGGTGAAAGCCGACAAGGCCAACGACGTGGCCGTGCTGAAAGTGGACGGCACCTTCAAAGCCTTGCCCCTGGCCGCCAGTCGCGGCGTGAAACTCGGCGACACCGTGTTCACCATCGGCTTCCCGAACACGGACGTTCAAGGCACCGAGCCGAAGCTCACCAAGGGCGAGATCAGCAGCCTGGCCGGCATCCAGGATGACCCGCGCCATTTCCAGATCAGCGCGCCCGTGCAACCCGGCAACTCCGGCGGCCCGCTCGTGGACCTGACCGGCAACGTCGTCGGCCTGGTCACAGCTCGGCTCGGCGACCTAGCCACACTCAGGATCACCGGCAGCCTGCCGCAGAACGTCAACTACGCGCTCAAGACCTCCTTCATCATCGCCTTCCTGGAAACCCTGCCCGACGTTGCCGCCAAGCTCAAGGAACCGGAAACGCGGGCGCGCAAGTTCGATGACGTGGTGAAGTCCGCCGAACAATCGGCGGTGCTGGTGCTGGTGTATTGAGCCGCCCAGTCTTACCGCCGTGCCCTCGCCGCCGATCTCGCAAGGCCCCACCGCATGAAGATCATGAAGCCGAAACGCAAGGCCACACCCGCCACCAAGCCGAAGCGCCAGCCTTCCGCCACCCGGCCGCGCCCGATCACCGCCGCGCAGGCCCGCCGGATTGCCGCCCGGTTCGACGCCGCCCGTCGGTTCGCCGGGGCGACGGTGAAGCCGGCAGTCGGCGGCACCTACGGCACCGGCACGCCCCGCCGGGATGCCGTGTGGCTGGTGTTTCCGAATCCAACCGTGGGCGACGCCTGCCGCCTCGGCCCCTCGGAAGTGATTGCCGTCAACCAGCGGACAGGCCGCGTGCTGTATGCCGGCCAGTCCCACGATGAAGGTTAAGCTCAATCAAACCTCCGCATGATCTCCGCCACCATCAACTTCAATCCAACCACGCCATGAAACTACCGGATATTGACCTCGCCAAATTGCGAGAACACGACAAAAGCGGAGCGGCCTACCATGAAGCCGGCCACCTTGTTGTTGCGATTCACTTTCGCATTACTTGCTGGTGCCACATCAAGGACGAGAGACCGGGAACCCTCGAAGAGGTCGCTTTCTCGGGACAGGCTAGGTTTGGATGTGGCGAACATACGCTCGTCCCATTTCGCGCTGCCGCAATTGGCTGGGCTGGCGTGCTTGCGAGCGCCATTCTCCGTGGCATGGACACTGAGGAAGCCATTCAAGATGTCTGGGAGATATACGAGTCGTTGGAGTGGGAAATCTCCCCGACTGACCTTGCCTCAATCAACAGGCACCCAATGCGCTGGCGCACTTGCACCACCGCCGCGAGAATCCTCGCGCACAACCTCCCGCTGCTGCACCACATTGCCGGCGAGCTTCTCAAACACGGCCTATATCCCCACGAGCAGACCCCCGACAAGGAATATGCCCGGTGCAACGGGAACAAATGGAACCCCAAGAGCCACAAACCCTGCCCCGAATTTCCAGTAATTCCGCGCCCGCGCCGCCTACCTCGCCCCGTAGCCTGACGCCACTGTGAAGCCCACCCGCCGCCCAACGCCCGCGCCGAAGCTGCGAACAGCCAAAGACCTGGCCGCGCTGCTCGCCCAGCGTCCCGATCTGGTCGCGGACGCGCTCGCTTCCCCCGTGGACCTCGACGGCCATTCCCCGGATGCACGCGACGCCCGCCGCCGCTACGGCCTCACACTGGCCGCCCAGCTTTACCCCGGCAACCTCGCCGCCCAGGTGGCGGTGGAAGCCATCATCGGCGAACTGCGCCTGAAGCCCCGCAACCCCGAGCTCCCGGAAGCCGTTGCCCTGCTCGCCAGGAGGAAAGACGATGCTCGCCGGCAGGCTCGCTGGCTCGTCGGTGTGCTCCGTGAATGGCCGAGTGCCGACGCGGGTTTCGATCTGGCCCGCTACTTCTCCCCCGAACGCCGCGCCGCCCTCGCCGGCCACGATTCCGACCGGCTCACCGCCGCCGAGCGCCGGGTCGCCCTCGCCGAGCGCCGCGCCCGCGCCGTCCTGCTCGCTGCCGTCATAGACCGCGAGAAGCTGCGCCGCGCCCTTTTGACCCTGGCCCAACACGCCGACGCCACCCACCAAGGCCACGAACGCCTGGCGCGGAACCTCGCCAGCGTCCTGGGCTTTGCCGGCCACCGCTACGGGGACGCTGCCCTCCGCCTGTTTTGCCGCCGGCACTTTGCGCGGCTTTGCGGCCTGAGCGCCGGCCAGCGGTTCGACTACGCCAAGCCACAGTTCCCCAATCTTGCCCGCGACGGCGAAGGCAAATCTTCCGACGAAGCCGCCTTCCGCCACGCCTGGAAGGAAGTTTTCTCCGAGCACCTGGCCCCCGACCATTCCCTTTCCGCTGCCAGCATCCCCAGCCCGGCCACCGAACGCCAAGCCTACGACCAACGCCGCCGCGCCCACCTTCGCGTCATGGATGCCGAGTTGCGCGACTACTGCCGAAAGCACCGCGAGATTCTTCGCCACCTGAGCGAAGCCGGGCGGTTTGCCTTCGCCAGCGCCCAAGGGCCTGACGCCAAAGAGACTGCCTATTTCATTATCGAACGCGACGCCGCCGGCCAATCTTCCGCCGAATCCGCCTTCCGCCGTGCTTGGCAAGTCGTTGCCGCTGAGCACCTTTAGAGGTTTCCGAACAAGCCTCGCGTTTGCCCGCCCCGTTTGTTCGGGTAAGCTTATCGCCTTCCCGCCGCTCCGCGCTAGAGTCGCCGGCGTGAAGAAGCATCTTTGCAATCTGACGTCGCTCCCGCCCCAAGCGGGCAGCAACTCCGCGTCCGGCGATAAGCCGGCCAACCTCAACCCTCAACCCGCGTCCAGCGCCGCGACCGGCGGGATAAGCCCCGAACTCCTGGCGATGTTCTGGGCCTTTACGGACCTCTGCAACCAGGTTCCTCTCGGGCCGCGCACGCTCCGGGACGGCATAAAGAAAGGATGGATTCCGAGCATTAGGCTCCCCGGTGGGAGAAGGCTACTATTTGACCCTCCATCCGTCCGCGCCGCCCTTCTTCGGCTCCAAACCGGGAACCGCGCCTAACCGCCGCTGCTTTTTTCCTCATGCAATACACGTTCCGCATTTCCCAAATCGGAGTGGTTCGCGCCGGCCTGCTGGGCAAGGTGGACCTCCGCGAACTCTGCGTGCTCGACTACCTTTTCGCCTGGTTCTTCAACCGAGAAGCCCTACGGGCCACGGTGGAAGGTCTGGAATACGTGTGGCTCAAAATGGACAACGCCATCACGGAACTGCCGCTGCTGTTTAACCCGGAAGCCTCCGAGGAAACCCGTTGCAACCAACTATCCGCCGCGCTGGTCAAGCTCCGCGCCGCTGGCCTGCTGGCCAGCGTCCGGATCAAGAACAAGTTTTACGTCCGGCCCTCGCCTATCGCTGAGTCGTTGACCTCCAGCCGCGCCGCAGTCGTCACGAATTCCGCCCCCAGCATCACGCAAAGGCGTGATGACCTCACCACGCAAAGGCGTGATGAACTTCCGCCACCATATATCATTGTACAAGGTACCACGGTACAAGGTACCAAAGTACAAGCAGCAGCAGCAGCGGCAGTCGTTGCCATTTGGAATTCCTTCTCCAATCTACCGAAGGTCCGGCAACTGACCCCCAGCCGGGCGAAGAAGCTGGGCCAGCGCCTCAACGATCCGTTCTTCACCGAGCACTGGCAGGCAGGCATTGCCCGCGCCGCCGCCAGCGCCTTTTGCACCGGCCAGGGCAATAGCGGATGGAAGGCCAACCTCGATTGGTTTCTCCGTCCCGACGCGCTCGCCAAGATTCTTGAAGGTGCCTATGACGGCCCGGCCCGCCGTGCCTCAGCGCCGCGCTCCCCGGTTTTCCACGTCGAACAATCGCCCTTCTCAACCTCGGTCAGTTAACCCTCTGCCTCCACCATGAACCCCGTTTTCGTCCCCTTCAATCCCGATCAAGCTCCCCGGCTCGCCATCGAAAGCGCCTTGGCCGATCTGCCGCCGGAGACGTGTCCACACCACCCCGGCGAGATTCTGAAACTCGACCGGGACCGCTCTTTGTACGACTTCGGCTACTCAAACAAGCTGATGTTCACCGCCGACCGCGACGCTGACGAGCGAGGTCGCTGCAACCTCACGATCCAAATGCGGGGCGTGAAGCCGCCGCCACACGCCACGCGGCCTGCTCACCTCGATGTGTCGCCAGCCGGCCTGTTGGCCGAGTGGGCTGCCACCCTCCCCGCCGACCGCGCTCCGCTGGCTGCGCTGGCATCGCTGCGTTCGGAGTGGCCCTTCCCCCGCCCCACAGGCGCGGAGTTCTGGGTCTTACGGGCGGAGTTCATGGCCTGCCCCGCCTGTTGGCTCGCCCGCTGCGGCGTGCCGCCCATTCTCCAGCGGGCGGCCTTCGAGCGGTTTGATACTCGCGGCGGTGTCCTGGCGGGCCATCTGGCGAAGTGTCGGGAATTCGCGGCCTCTCCGCGTGGGTTCCTTCGGTTCACTGGCCCCGTGGGCAACGGGAAAGACTTCCTGGCAGTCGCGATCTGCCGCGCTGTGCTGGGCCGCATGACTCCCTTTTTTCTCAGTCACGAACGATTGATGGTCTTGCACCGGGCGCGCTACGGCCGTGGTGACGACTGCGAAAACGAAACTACGGCGCCGGCGCTCCCGGTTATCGAAGCCTGCCAGGAAGCCGATCTATTGGTTCTCGCTGATCTCTCGCGCAACCAACACGGGCGGGACGAAGAAGGGGTTCTTCATGCCATCATCTCCCACCGCTACGACCATTATTTGCCAACTATCGTCAGCGTCAACGTGCCTGATAAAGAGTTGCCCTCACTTGTGGGCAGTGCCGTCTATGACCGGCTTGAGGAAGGCAAATTCGCCAAGCTCGAATTCGCGTTGCCCTCGCTCCGGCCCGCCATGAATTCCGCCTACCTTGCCGCGCCGCCGCCGCCGCCGGCCCGCGGGCGGCCGTATTTTAAGTGAAATTGCTTCGCGCCACACACGTGAATATCCCACAGCTACCAGAGGGCGCTGATATGACCGATGCGCGGGCGGCACTATGGCTGATGCTCGAATACGAGTGGGAGCCGGTGTTGCGTCGGCTGACCGCTGCCGGTTGGGTTAAGCGCAGTTGGACCCTGGATAAGGGCGGAGTCCGCGATTCTGATTTGTATGTCGAGTTCACTCCGCTTGGTTTTCAGCGTTTGGCGCAATTGCACCAGTGCTATGCCGAGATTGGAAGTCTGACCATTGGGATGCAGGAGGAACTGTGGCAGATGCTACTCGACTGGGCCGAGGTGCTGCCTCGGTTGACCGCTGCCGGCTGGGTGAAGCGCAGTTGGACCCGCGATGCGGGCGGAGTTCCCAATACTGGTTTGAACATCGCGCTTACTCCGCTTGGGCTTCAGCGTTTGGCACAGTTGCAACGGTGTTTTGCAGAGATTGGGCGGCTGGACACGATGGGTCATTGGATTTGCCTGGAAGGTTTGTGCTGGCTGGCGCAGGCGCGGTCGCTGGCCTGACGCTAGCCGCCCCTGCCCTCCGCGCCAAAGCCACCGGCACGGCCCCCGCCCCAAGCGGGAACCCGCCTCCGCTGGCCGGCGAGGGTCAGGACAGCGGAACGCCCCCCGACCGCGCCCAGCGCCGCGCCAGCCGCCTTCGCGGGCCAGTTTTGCAACCAGCGGCAGCAATCGCGCCCCATTGGCCCGCCATTTTCGCCGCGCCGATGGATCAGCCCGGCCCCTGCCCACCAAAGCGCCGAGAATCCGCCCGCCCGGCCAGTCGGCGGACATCCCACCCGCCCCGGGGCACATTACTTAGGAACCATAACGAAGTCGCTCCGCTCGCCTGGCTGCGGGTATTCGCGGCGCGTGCATCGGGCTTTCCCCTTTAAGCGGTGCCATTCGGCAGGGACAGCGCCCGCGCCACATTTGCGCCGCATCGTAGCCGATGGAGCCGCGCTTTTGCCGCCGCCGCGTCGCCCTGTTTGCAGTACCGGCGCACACCGCCGCCAGATTTTCAAAAATCCCCGCCGGCCAGACCGCTTGAACCCCTTCAACACTGGCTACCTTGGCGAGAAAATTCTCGCCGGGTGGATCCATCACAACTTACCGCCCCGCCCCGCCGCACGGCCCCCCCCCCCCGGTAAGGGCGGTGAGCACCGCACTCACCGCCCCTTCGACCTGCCCTCGGTACAAGAGGATAGGCGTACACAAAAACCCCCTCCCTATCCGGTCCTACACAGATTTACACAAGCCTCTTGCCCGTACACAATTCAAGCACAAGATTTCCATCTCTAGTTGCCACTCGCCGCAAACAATATGTTGACATGCAACGGATTTGTGATAGCATGTTCTTGCAATGAGCACACAAAACCAGACAACGAACGGCAGCGACGAAACCACCGGAAACCCTGTATATCTTGCTTGGGGTGCAAGAGGTCGTGAGTTCAAATCTCACCGCCCCGACCAGCTTTTATTGGTGTTTTTGCAAATCTCCTTGTTTTCCTAACACTTTCCTAACAGTTTTCGCTCGTGAAAGTCGAGCCCAACACTGTTCGCCGTCATCCGCACCGCTGGCCCCAATCGGTCCGGTGCGGCTCCGTCCTCGTCAAAATCTACCGCGTCAAGAACAAGGGACGCAGCAGTTTCAGCGTCTCCCACTTCGCCAACGGCCAACGGCGCCTCAAGATGTTCGTGGACTACGCGGAGGCCCAGGAGTACGCCCGCTCCGTGGGGACTTCCCTCGCCCAGGGCGAACTTGATGTGCTCGAACTGCGCAGCGCCGACCGCGTCGCCTATGTGCAGGCCCTCCAGGCGATCAAACCAACCGGGATGCCGCTGGAGTCGGCGGCGCGCGATTACGCCGAGGCCTGGAAAGCGCTCGGCGGTCGCGCCTCTCTGCTGGAAGCCGCGCAGGAGTTTGCGCGTCGGCACTTGCATGAACTGCCCGACAAAACGCTGCC
>CAINDV010000490.1 GCA_903847485.1 uncultured Verrucomicrobiota bacterium | reverse complement strand
TCGCGGCGATGAAAACCACCATCCTCAAGACCACCGCCTCGGCGCACCACGAGCACGCGCCGGCGCTCGCCTCGTTGCTCACTTGGAATTTCCAACTGTTCTCAAAAACCATAATAACAATCTAAACCGCGCGTAGTATATTTGCCCTCAGCCAGCACCTTTGCCCGGTGATGACGGGCCAGCGAGGCCGTGAACGACAAGGTGCCCGGCTTGCTCGCCGTGAGACGCACCTCGATGACCTCGTCCGGCTTGGAGGCCACATAATCGCGGGTGTATAACACGCCGTCGTGGGTGAACTCGGTATGGGCGGTTCCGGTCATGCCATTGAGATCGCGGCAGTAGTCGGCGGGTGTCGTGTCCCTAAGGATGACCCCGTCCAAGGCTATCTCACGCATGGTGAAATATTCCGACAGAGGCGTGAAGGTGAACCGGTAGGAGCGATACTCGCCGGGCTGGGCGATGGGGAAGGTCTTTGTCTCATTCTCCTTTTCAAAGATCGGCTGGCCTGCCTTGCGGTCCAGCACCGTCCAGGCCGCGCCGTCGTTCGATCCCTCCAGGACCAGGCCGATGATCTCCTTGGGATTGGCGCCGATCAAAGTATAGGAAGCCGCGCGCTAGGGCCTGGGCAGTTCCGCCTGCCAGGTGACCGGCTTCTTCTGGCAATTGTACGACCAGCCTTCCATTGCATCCACGGTACCGTCGCTGCGGCGCACGCCGTCCACGGACATCTCGATGGTCTCAAGGTCTTGTCCGACCCGTTTTGGCCAGTAAGTAATGACGGCACCGTCCTTCTCAGGATACACGAAAGCGATATTCAAATCTCCCAGCGTCTGGGAGCAGCCGAACTGATCGGGATCGTTCCAGCCCGAGACACCTGGCGCATAGCCGAAACTTTTCCAGAGAACCGGATCGGCCTCAGCCACGTTGCCGGCCAGCATCAATCGCCGGACTTCCGGCAGGCATTTATAGCCGTCGTAATTGTTGCCGTCATACCGGCCGCCCGACCAGAGCGAGGACTCGTTGAGCGCAATCCGGTCCTGCTCGATTCCGCCCAGGATACTGCCGCCCAGGCGGCCGTTGCCGATGGGATACGACTTGGTAAAAATATTCCCGGGCTTGTCCGACCACAGGCTAATCGGCTCGGCGGGAGGACCGACCGGCTTGGGCGACGGCTCTGCGGCCCGCGCCGCCGCACCGCCCAGCGTCAGCGCCGCGGCAGTCAGCAGGACGGAAAGCCAATTTCCTGTCTTTAGGCTTTGGGTTGCGGTTTCATCGGCGTGGCTTTGTTCTGGTCTCATTATGGTATCGTGTTTCTCTTTGTCTTCTTTCTCTGCTATTCAATTCTTCGTCCTTCGTTTTCTTTGTTGCCTTCTGTTCCAACTGCTTGGTTAATCCATTTCGACCCCTTGTTCGGCGAATTTGGCGGCGGCGTTCAGGAAATGTCCGGTGATCCAAAAGACCGTCCAACTCTCGACGTAGGTGCCGCGCATCTGATGGACGTCGTCCAGGTTGCCCTGCTGGGCGAAATTGGTGTGGTTGATCTGTTCGCCCTGGCTGCCCTGCGGGTCAATGAGCTGGTCACACGAGCGGTACATCACCACCGCCAGCTTCTTGAGGTCATCGCGCTTCAGATAGCCGCCCATCCGATGGATTTCCGGCGCATAGACCACGCCATAGACATCGAGATGCTGGTTCTGGGCCGAGACCATCGTCCAGCCGCGCGTCTTGAGCGCGTGGTCCCGCAGGCGGCCGGCCGGCAGGTCAATGTCCCAGACCACGGTATAACTGAGTGTCACATCCATAGCGTGCTCGGCCCAAGCCAGGTATTTCGGCTCATGGGTCATCTCATAACCTGCAAGGAAGGCTTGGAATCCCGCCCAGGCCCCCTCCTTGTCCTCGCAGTTCGCATCAAGCGTCCCGCCCCAGTAGGGTTCGCGCATGGCCAGATGGCGCTTGCTATACTCTTCCACCGCCTTCAGCGCGGCCTGCCGGTACTCTTTCTTGCCGAATAGGGCGTAGTCTTTGCACAGCGGCGCGACCAGAAACCCTTCGGCGGTCGAGCGCGGCTTCCAGCCCGCGTCGAGGATCCGCGCCGCGTGGACATCGCAGGCTTTCCGCAGAAACGCCTCCCAGGCCGCGGTCTTGATTGGCTGGTGGTTGCGCCCAAAGCGGACCGCATTGGCAAAGACGTCCATCGCCTGCCCCTGCGAGATCGGATCCTGGTCGTACCATTCGCTCTTATCCGGATTATAGCCGACCATGAACCCGTTTTCGTTGAAGGGCGAAGTTGACAAATGGTCCAGCGCCCGCTGGGCCATGTCGAGCGCCTTGGGATCGTTCAGTTGTTTCGCAAGAACCAACAAAGCATAGCCCGGGGCTTCCGACTGCCCAGCCCACCCCATCACGTAGTTGTTGTTGTTCGGGAACATCCTGAACCCCGCCGAATTCGTGCCCTCGTGCCAGCGCGACACGGCGAACTGGTATTTGGACTTCACAATGGTCGCGGTCGTCGGCAGGCCATCGGTGCTGAACGGCTGGAACAGGCCGATTGAGGTCCGCACCGGACGGCAAAAACCGGTCCCTCGCCCGGGGGTATGGAAGGCTTCCAGGAAAAAGGTCTTTTCGACAATCCCTTCGGGCGGCACCGTCAGCCACGCGTCACCATAACTGAGAATCCGGCCCTGGTTGGCTTTGACAAACCCGCGTTTGCCGTTGATCGAGACCGGGCCGGAGAGGGCCGCCACTTCAACCCCGTCGGGCCGGTTCACCAGCCCGAGCGACCACCATTGGTCTTTCTGGGAACCGTAATGGACCGGCGACGGGATCGTGTGCAGCGCCGCGCCGCGCCAGGTCTGGTTCTGCTCCACTCCAGAAAAACGAACGGCATGGGGAACCGGTGCTCCTCGCAGAAGAGTTCCTGGTCGGGCTTGCCGCTGTATTGGGCGACATTCTCCGGGCCGGTGGTCGTGCCCGCCGGATTGCCATAGTAGCAGATGCCGGGCAGGAACGGCCTGGCCTCGGCCCCGGCCTGCGGCAGGGTCCAACGCACCGAAAGGGTTGTCTTCGCGGCCGGCTGTTTCCCTTTCCACTGCCAGCGCCGGACACAGCGCAGGGCTGCCGCTTCCGCCCGGTAGGCATCGCGCAGTAGCCAGTCGCCCTGTTCCGTCTGCATCCTGCCGGACAGCACCAGCCACTCGCCTTCGCGTCTCACCTGGTCGGGCCCCGCATGTTTCCATTGCGCCGGCCAGGCCTCCTCCCAGTCGCTTGCCACCGACCACACGCCCTCCACGGGCGAAGCGGCCAGCACCTGCCCGTCGCAGACCAGTTGCACCTGCGTCCCGGCGTCCTGCTTCTCCACAACCAGGTCAAAACCCTTGCCGGCCAATCGCTGACCCGACGGTTCCGCCACAACCAGATCAGCGCCAGCAAGCATGGCACCGACCACAAAACAAACAATAAATCCAACAAGTCTCTGCACTGGCGAGTGACGGGTTCTCAGCGGGGCTGAGCGCCCGGCGGGGCCGCGAACGGCTCGCGGCGAGCCGGCCGAATCTTTGAGGGGCGGACGGTATTTGTCCGACCGGGGGTGATCGATCGGGGGGCAATTATGTTACTCTGGATTCATTGGTTCACCGCCGTGGCCGCCCTCCGCCCCGCTTGCGCCCGCCAGCGC
>CAINDV010000489.1 GCA_903847485.1 uncultured Verrucomicrobiota bacterium | reverse complement strand
GTTGGGCGGGAGTAAGAGCGGGGTATCGCGGTCAATTGCAATCAAGCGGGCAGCCATGGCTAGATCAGACGCCGGGCGTGCGCGCCGGTTCAAACAAAATGCAAGAAACCTGCGGTTTCTAAGTCCGACAGGCTCCTAGCTTATCCGCTGGGCTTGGATTCACGTTGAAACCCCGGCCTCCCGTTGGCACCTTCCTCCCATGAACCATCTCGCCCAGGCCCGCAAAGTCTTCGACATCGAACTCGCCGCGCTCAAGGCTGTGCGCACCCAGCTCGACGCTTCCTTCGCCCGCGCCGTGGAAGTCATCGTCGCCGCCCTGCGCCAGCGCGGCAAAGTAATCGTCGTCGGCATCGGCAAGTCCGGCAACGTGGGCCGGAAAATTTCCGCCACCCTCACCAGCACCGGCTCTACCAGCGTCGTGCTCGACAGCGTGGACGCGCTCCACGGCGACCTTGGCGTCGTTAATGATGGCGACGTGGTCCTGGCGTTGAGTTACTCCGGCGAGTCCGACGAGTTGGTGAACCTGTTGCCTGCCCTGAAGCGATTTGCCGTCAAGATCATCGCCTTCACCGGCTCGGCGCGGTCCACGCTGGCCCGCTTCAGCGATGTGGTGCTCAACGTCTGCGTGCCTCGCGAAGCCTGCCCGTTCAACCTCGCCCCCACCGCCAGTACCACTGCCATGTTGGTGTTGGGTGATGCGCTGGCCATGACCGTGCTCCAGGCGCGCGGCTTCAAACAGAGCGACTTCGCCAAACACCACCCCTCCGGTGCCATCGGCCGGGCCATGCTGCTGCGCGTCGGCGAAATCATGCGTACCGGCGACCGCAACCCTGTGGCCGGCGAAAACCTGTCCGTCAAGGAGGCCCTGCTCGTCATGACCCGCGCCAAGTCCGGCAGCCTCAGCGTCGTCAATGCCAGCGGCCAGCTTACCGGCGTTTTCACCGACGGCGATTTCCGCCGCCACATGACGGACGACGAACACCTGCTCACCCGCCCGCTGAAAACCGTGATGACGCCCCGCCCCATCACCGTCCGCGACGACGCGCTTGCCGTCGAGGCGCTGAAGATTTTCGACGCGCGGAACATTGACGACCTCATCGTGGTGAACGCCCGGCGCGAACCGGTGGGCCTGGTGGACTCGCAGGACTTGCCGAAACTCAAACTCATGTAGCGGCCCGTGCCACCCGATTCCGATTACCAGCTTGTCCTCCTAGCCAACGGCGCGTTCAGCGTCCGCTCGCTGGCCTACGGCGAAACCATGCACCCAGGCATCGGCCCGGCAGCGGAGGCGGAAACACTTTACGTAAACCAACTCCGTCTGCGTGAACGCCGCGCCGCCAGTGCCGGGGAGTTCGTGGTCTGGGACGTGGGCCTCGGTGCCGCCGCCAACGCCACCGCCGTGCTGCGGGCCACACGCGAGATTCCGGGGCGGCTCCGCCTGGCCAGCTTTGAAAATACTACCGCTCCGCTGGCCTTCGCGCTCCAGCATCAGGCGGAATTGCTTTCCCTGGCTGACTACGAAACCCCTCTCCGCGCAATGCTGACGTCCGGCCAGGCCCGCTTTCGCGATGGCAGGCAGGAAGTCGAGTGGACGCTGACCGTCGCCGATTTCCCAGCCTGGCTGGCGGAAGTCGTGCCGACCGTCGCGCCGCCGCCGCCGCACGCCATTCTCTTCGATCCGTTTTCGCCCGCCAAGAATCCCGCGATGTGGACGCTCGACGTCTTTACCCGGCTCTTCCGCCGGCTTGACCCTCAGCGGCCCTGCTCGCTGGCGACCTATTCGCGCAGCACCATGACCCGCGCCGCGTTGCTGCTGGCCGGCTTCTTCGTCGGCGCGGGCGAGGCGACCGGGACGAAGGAGGAAACTACCATCGCCGCCAACACGCTGGACCTGCTGGCGCGTCCGCTCGATGGCCGCTGGCTGGAACGGGCGCGGCGCTCGGACAGCGCGGAGCCGCTGGGCGAAGCGGTTTACCGGCGCATGCCCCTAAGTGAGGCCAACTGGAAACGCCTCCGCGAGCATCAGCAGTTTCGCAATGTTCGCTGATCACCACGGCGTAGCGGCGCCCTGGCAGAGCGCCGCTCTCGTCCTGCCTTCGCCAAGATGGTGGCGTTCTGCCGAAACGCCGCTACAGGAACGGTTCCGAACCGAAGCTCACCGGACTCCGTAGAGCGTCCGTCTCCGGCCCGGCGTGATGGGTGGGGCCGGTTGGTCGGAGCCGGGCCGGAGGCCGGGCGCTCCGGTTTTCTGGAAGGCATCGCGCACCAGTTTCCGCTGTATCTGCGATTTAGTCGGTAACAATTTCCCCGCTTTGCTTCTGATGTGGGTGTGGACACACTCAAACTCGATCAAGCCATGCCTGCTGCAAACACTTGCCCGCACTGCGGCACGCCGCTTCCCTGCGGCGCGCTGGCCGGCCTTTGCCCCGCCTGCCTCCTCAAGATGGGCGCGGCGGCGGACACCGTCACCGACGCGAAACAGCCTCCATTCGATCCGCCATCCGCCGCCGAACTCGCGCCGCTGTTCCCCCAACTGGACATCCTCGAACTCATCGGCAAAGGCGGCATGGGAGCGGTTTACAAGGCGCGGCAGAAACAGCTCGATCGCGTCGTCGCGCTGAAGATTCTCCCGCCCGGCATCGGCGAAGATCCCGCCTTTGCCGAACGCTTCGCCCGCGAAGCCAAGGCTCTGGCGAAGCTGAACCATCCAGGCATCGTGACGCTATACGAGTTCGGCAGCGTAGGACAGGCGTCGCGCCCGTCTCCATCTTCCCCGAATGCGGAAATATCAGAGACAGGCGCGACGCCCGTCCTACTGTTTTACTTCCTCATGGAATTCGTGGATGGCGTGAACCTGCGGCAGTTGCTGACGGCGAGCCGCATCGCGCCGCGCGAGGCGCTGGCCATTGTGCCGCAGATTTGCGACGCGCTGCAATTCGCCCATGACCAGGGCATCGTCCACCGCGACATCAAGCCGGAGAACATTCTCATGGACCGCCGCGGCCGGGTGAAAGTGGCGGATTTCGGCCTGGCGAAGCTGGTGGCAGCGGCGGGGGCGGAGGATCAGTCGGATCGGGCTGACCAATCCGACCTGTCGGACCAGCCCGATCGGGCCGATGCTGGCACTGCCGGGACCGCTACCCTCACCGGCGCGCAGATCATGGGCACGCCGAACTACATGGCACCCGAGCAAACCTCGCATCCTGCCGACGTGGACCACCGCGCCGACATCTACGCGCTGGGCGTGGTCTTTTACCAGATGCTCACCGGCGAATTGCCCGGCAAACGCCTCGAACCGCCATCCCGGAAAGTCCACATCGACGTGCGCCTGGACGAAGTGGTGCTACGCGCGTTGGAGAAGAAACCAGAACTCCGGTACCAACAAGTCAGCGAAGTGAAGACGGCGGTGGAGACGATTGCCACGGACGCCGGCGGCACCGGCACGCCTCCGGCCGAACCAAGCGCGGCCTCCGGCTTCCTCAAGCCCGACGCCGAGCAACTGGGACGCGACATCTCGGCGCTGACCCAGCGGGGCTTCGCTTCCTTCGTCAAGACCTGCCTGTTCTGGCTCGCAGATCAAGCTCTGCTCCTGTTCGATTGCACCGCCACCGTGACCCCTTTCAGCGAGCGCGGCGGACGCCGGCGTTTCAACTTCTGGCCTTTTGCGCTGCTGTTCTTCTCCACCATCGGCTTCGGGGTCAACGCCGTCATTCTCGCCATCAACTTGATGCAGCGCTTGTGGCACGGGCAACCGCTCGGCCTCACCATGCAAGAGCAAAACATGCTCATCGGCGCGGTGATCGCAGGCGTGGGACGGCTGGCGGCGCTGAACCTGGGCGCGGGCGAAACCCCCGACGGCGAGCGCACCCCGGTGCCGCGCGCCATCACGGCGCGGCGGGTGGGCATCGCCGCTCGCCGGTTGCTGTCACTGGTCGCTTTGTCCGCTGGCGGTTGGCTCGTCACTTGGTGGCTGATTGGGCTATCCGAGCCGGCGCAAGCGCAGGCGGCGGTGGTGGCGCGGTGGACGGGTTTCCTCATCGTGGGCGGGATTCTGGCGTTTGTGCTCTGGATCTACCTCCGGATGTTTCTTCGCGTTCAAGCCGAGGTGAAGAAGCGCCAAGCGTTCACCGCCAGCTCCAACCCGTTGCCGAATTTGGACTTCTGGCAGGCTCTGGAAATCGGAGATTACGGGCGAGCCTGGGACAAGACCGCGCCCTACCTACAACGCGACTTCAGCCGGGAGAAATGGGTGCGCTGGCTGGGAGAAGTCCGGCGTCCGCTCGGCAAAGCGGTGTCGCGCCAGCAGCTTTCGCAAGTGTACCTCAACCCCGGCGTCCGCTTCGTCCAGACGATCCGCACGACTTTCGATAGCGGCCAGGCGGCGACCGAAACGGTGGTCTGCGCGGTGCAATCCGACGGCGAATGGCGGGTGGAAAAGTATGAAATCGGCCGCCCCGAACGAGGAGCGGTGGCGCCTGAAGCTGCGAGCTTTGAGGGCACGGAACCGCACTTCTCACGCACCGCCATTGTGGGGGCGTGCTTGCCTTTGATCTTCCTGCTGGCAATAACTCTGATAGCAGTTGTTGCGCTTCTCCCGCATGGCGGGCGGGCAGTGCTGGGCGGAGGGGAAATCCTCCTGCTGCTGCTTGTGGGAGTTCTCAGCAGCATCGCCACGACCATTCTCGGCTGGGTGGCGGTCGCGCAAATCCGCCGCTCGGCGGGGAAACTCCACGGTTTGTGGCTGGCGGTGTTCGATGGCCTGTTTTTGCCATTGCTAGCGCTGGACTCTTTGATCATTGGGCTTTCTCTTGTCGCCTGCCGGTTCGGGGTCACCCTGGTTGGAACTGGCTACACCAAACTTCCTCCAATCCAACTCGAAGGACGATTAGCCCATCTCCGTGCAGACGCTATGCTGTTCCTCGCGCTGGCTGTCCTCGTCGCTGTGGTGATCTCCGCCATCGTGGACTATTGGATCATCCGCCGCGTCTGGCGCGCGGTGAACAAAGGGAGCGCGAGTACCCCGCCTGCCGAACCGGGCGTCACGCCCGGAGGCGCAGAGCGGGAAATCAAGCGCGGCGGAATCTTGCTCGTTGGACGTCGGAATGGACAGCGGGTCATCGTTTGGCGCGGCGTGGCGAGCACTTTCTTTGCGATATCGGGATGCCTCCTGATTACGTCGTTACTTCTTCGCTTCTTCTTGCCAATCGGCACGGCACAGATGATTGCCTTCATGTGTCTCGCGGTGCTGGTCACGGCGGGTGGTGTAATCATGGGTCTTCGGACTCCCGTTGAACAGTTGACGCCTCTTGAAGCTTTTCCACCCGGTGGCAGCAGCCGCCTGAGTCGGTCGCGGGCGGTTCCAGCGGAACAAGCGGCAACGAATGAGCAAGAGTGGCGGGACCCGCGCAATTGGACCGGTCCCGCGTGGCTGTCGGTTTACTTCAGCAAACGCGACTCGCGAGCCTGGGTTCCCAAGCAAATAACGGGGCTGGGCTGGACGGTGAATCTCGGAAATCCACGGGGCGCGTTCGCCCTGATGGCGATCTTTGGGGCAATCGTCCTTGTCCTGATCACCGTGCCGCTGGTGATTGTCGTAGCATCACACCCGACTGCGGTGAGGCCCACGGCCGGCAAGCGGATCGACTCGAACGAGGTTCTCTTCCAGTTCAGCCACCCGGGAATGCGGACCGGCGGACACGCACTTCGCTTTTCCGTGAAGGACGGCAGCGTTACCCGATGGCTACCCAAGACTAGCCAGGAACTCACTCTCACTGGCGGGCAATCGCTGTGGTTCCGCGCCCGGCTTGACGCCACCATACCCGGATGGCTGGTCGCCCAAGTCGCAACCTCGTGCGATCAGAAGACCTGGGAAACCAACCAAGTTGTCCTTGGGCCGGAAGGCAGTTCAATGTCCTTGGATTTCACCAACGGCCTTCACGTCTCGGCGAAACTGCTTGCGAGCCAGCCGCACTCAACCGCCCCGAGCCCGGTGGTGGCGGAAGCTGAAAGCGATGAAGACCTCACCTTCGGCCCGGTGATGGAACGGGTAGTCAATGAAACGGAATCCGGGCAAGGCAATGAGGCGCTGTGCCTGCGGACCGGGAAGATCTTCTCTCCCACGCTTTCCATCAACGAACAATGGCTGACGACAAACTCGATTGACCTCATGGTTGACTGCCCGGGTGACGCCTACGCGTTGGTCGTCAACCAGATGACTTTCGGAGACTTGGGGAACAACGAATGGGAAGCATCTTCCCTGAGACGGATGGAAATTGCCCTGGCTGCCGGATCGAACCGGCTGAAACGGGGCATGAACAAAAGGAACTGGACAGCCTATGAGTGGCATGGGAGCGAGCCGCTACCGGCGACTTTCGCCTTCCGCAGTGCTTCAGGAGACCTGGGCCTTCTGCAAATCACCGGCTTCACCGAGAACCCGCGCGGCGTGAAGCTGCGCTACAAGTTGGTGCGAGACTCGAAGGTGAACGTTCCACTGGCCCCTGCCGCCGGGCGGCCAGAAGCGTCCTTCGGCCCCGTGATCGAGCGGGTGATCCAAGCCCAAAGCACGGAAACGAATTCCTTTCTCGATCTGGACACCGGCCAAATGTTGACGCCGCCTGGAGAGGTTATAGACGCACTTAGTGATAAGCCGACACTCTGGCTATTGGATGAGCGCATCGACCCCGGAACAAGAGCCTGCCAATATGTCGATTGGCATAAGCAGACCGGTCCGGACCTGTTCTATGCGGGTAATGGCGACAACATCTGGTGCTTCGGCGGCATCTTCATGCTGGCGCATGGAGCGGGCTATGCCGATTGGGATAGGTGGGACAGTCTAACTGCGGATCAAGCGTTGGCTGCCATCAAACAAGCGAAGTCTGGTGCCATCAGCTGGGCGAAAACGTTCGTGCCGGACCGCCAATCCCGGGACAACGGTCTGGGTCCGAAGGCCCTCCTGTCCACCGATCAATCATTCAACTATTTCTTCAAAAGTCGCGGTGGTGCTGTGGGGATTCTGCAAATCGCCGGCTTCACCGAGAATCCAAAGGCAGTGAAAGTTCGCTACAAACTGGTGCAAACCAACCCCAGCAGGGCAGCCCTTTTGGCGGAACCCGCGCTCGTCAAGCCCGCTCCCGGCCAGTATCGTGTGCCACTGGACAACGGCGTAGAGGTGGAGATCATGGCTGTGGGACGCACGGAGAAAGGCGAGACCACCTGGTGGAAGCCGGACGGCAGCGTACTGACCAGTCTGTCCGGTTGCGTGGTTCAGCAGGATGGTTGGCAGGCAACCCAGGACAAAGCGGACATAGACCCGAACAAGACCGGCATCAAAGATTTCTTCTCGCTGGTGGTACGCCGCACGGCTGCGCCGGATGCAGCCTTCTGGGGCTGGCGCGAGCAGATCGACCCGCGTCCGTCTGAGATCGGCTACGGGCACCTGATGCGCGACGGGAAGAAAGCCACGGATGACCGGGTCAGAACATTTGCATACGCGAATCCTTTTCATGGGGTGCCTGAAGCTGTCACCTGCCGGATCGCTTACGCCGCCGGCAAACCGACATCAACGGCCGTGCTCGACAGCAAGGGCGCAGTCATCAGGATTGAAGGCGAGGTTCTGCCGATTGTCTTCCGAGAGCCAAGAACGTCGAACTGGGGTCTTGAGATTGAGATGGATGGCCTGGGCGACGATTTTGAGGTCAAAGGATGGGCCATGCTTCGCAAAGGAGGGGCAAGCGACGGTTTCGCCTATCGTCGAGGGGCGCTCTTGTTCTCCCGTGGTCTGAAACCGGACCAGGTCGGGGAATACCGCATTGAGTTTGCGCGTCTGCGCTGGGCGGAGTTCGGCGACGTGTCCCTCAAACCTGGGCAGCCGCTGCTGAAGCCCGACGCCGTGAGCGCCCCCGGGACCTCAGCCCTGCCCGTAAGGGTGGAAGCTCCGCCGGGGCAGTATCGCGTCCAGTTGCAACCGGGCGTGGATCCGGAGGCGTTCACCCTGGAACTCGACCGCGAGCAGATGCAGGGTGCCGTTGGCTTGCTGCGGGAAAAATACGCCCGCCGCGTCTGCATCGAGGATCTCGATTTTGATCTGGTCAAAGACCGCGTTTCGCTGAAGGAGGTGCTGGCGCAACTCGAAGCCGATGCCCGAACTCTGAACAGCAAGGAGCAGCGGCTCCTGGAGTTGGCGCGGCAGTGGCGGCGGGAAGGCAAGTCCGAGGACGCCGCGTTTGACATGGCGCAGCATTACACGGGGCGGTTCACGGCGCCATCGTTTGACCGGTTGCTGGACGCAGTAACCCAAGCCATGCCCTCCGCGCCGTACGCCTGGCGGAGAATCGGCGACACTTATGTGGTCTATCCACGGGAGCGTTCTCTGCTTGATTATTCCGTGAGCTTGAATACCGAGGGGCTCACGGTGGAGCAAGCCGTGCAGAAGATCCTGGATCAAAAACCTCAAGGTGCGCGCATAGGGCGGATGCAGACTTACGTGGGGCCCGCTCGCCCCGGGACTGACCCGATGCCCTGGCTCAAGACCAGACTCCCGAAGCTTCCGGTGGAGAAGGTTACCGCCATGGAAGCCCTCTGTCTGGTGACCGAACGCGCGGACCCGGACCTGGTGTGGCATATCGAGGGCTTTCAGGGGCAGCGCCATCTGAGCCTGCTGCTTTCCGAGACGGCCATACTGAAAGCAAAGGCAGAAGCCGACGGCCCGAAAGGCGACGGCGCATCGCTGGAACGCGCGCCAGCGGGCAGCAAGAAGGAAAGCTTCGGCCCGGCGATGGAGCGCGCGGCCGAAGCAGAGGAAGCCCGGATGGCGAGTCGGCGAATGGCCTCTCTCGCCAGCCTGGCAGCGATTCCAGCGCTGCTGTTAATCGGGCTGAGCGGCTTGGTTGCCGGGGGACTCTGGATTGGGTTTGGCGTCAAAAGCGGCGCCGCCTTGGGACGCGGAGCATTGGTGCTGGCACTTGCTGGCATCTGGCTCGGCCTTCTGGTTGGCCTGGCGCTTCCTCTGTTCCCTATTCGCGGGGGCTTGTTCGGCTACGGCCTGTTCCTGGCCTGCGAAATGGGCGCGTTCGTTTTGGGCTGGCTGGCCCGGCGGGCGACACCCGGCAAAGCAGCTTTCATCGTAGCGGCTGTGCTGATGCTCGGCTGCTTGCTGTTCCTGGCATGAAGCTGTGTGCGTCTTCCATTGCGAGGCAGGCTTTTCAGGAGTCTGGGAAAGATCAGAATGGGCCGGTGAACCCGACCGGACAAGGCCGCGATTCGACGAGAGGGCCGGAGGACAGGGCCAGTCCTCAATCGGTCTTTGTCACCACGCACTGGTCCTTGGTGCTCAAAGCGGGCGGCGACACGACGCGGGCCCGGGCGCCGCTGGAGCAGCTCTGTCGCCAGTACTGGCGTCCGCTCTACCACTACATCCGGCGGCGCGGTTATGGAGTGGAGGACGCCCAGGATCTGGCCCAGGGATTCTTCGCCCGCCTGCTCGAACGGCAGGTCCTGGCCCAAGCCGACCCGCACCGGGGCCGGTTCCGCTCCTTTCTGCTGGCTGTTTCGGCGGGTGTCACAGGCTCCAATCAGTCCGCCATAGCGCAATCACCTGTGCAAAGTTCGGCCGAGATCACCCGGGCAAGAATGGAATCCCTGCTGACTGCGGCTCGGGTGTATGAAGTCGATATCGGCAAGTATCCGTCATCCCTGGATGCGCTGTTGAAGAATCCCGGCGACAAGAAGTGGAAAGGACCTTACATCAAAACCAAGGAATGGCCTCCCACGGATGCGTGGGGCACGCCTCTGCCGGTTTTCTAACACCCCGCAAAATGATCAGTGTTAACTTTAAGCCATGAGAGACCTGAAACGACATTTACTTGACACTGCACGTTGGTCCCAAAGCCTGGGATGGCTCACCGCTGGTGCTCTGTTGACAACCGCAGCGCACGCTGAGACTAACCAAGCCGCTGCGTCGCAGCCGGACCCACGTTCAGAAGCTCCAATGAGCGCCACCACGAAGCTTGGAAAAGTCACTACCGACCACGGCTGGACTCCCCCCAAAACTCCCCTTCCGGGCACGGAAGCGGAGGTCGGGATCTTTGGCCCCGTGATCGAGCGGATGGTCGAGCCTTGCGCCTCCCCGGGGTTCCCGGCGTTGGATCTAGACACAGGGAAGATAGTGACATCCGGCGAGGCCATGCCGGAGACTTCAGACATGGAAAGCCCCGCCATGGAGGCGTGGCGCCAGAAGACCGGGGCTGATATCGTGGTCGTTCCCATCCCCAACGAGAGGTGGCAGATTCGACACTTTCTCCAGCGCATTCAAGTTCGCAGTCGGTATTGGGACGAAGCGGAATTGTCTCCGCAACAGGTCAGGAATTGGCTGCTGGCATCCAGTTCCCGAAGTGGGGTGATGAGTTTTTCCCACACACCCGATCCGGCCACATTTCTTTTCCAGACCCGAAGTGGCATCGCTGGAATTATGCAGTTGCTGGAGATTTCCGATCAACCCCGCGGCGTGAAGATTCGCTACAAGCTGGCGCAGTCAGGAACAACGGAATCGCAATCGAGTATCACCAGCTCCAATCAGCCCTCCGCGGGGCAACCACCTGCGTTCCTCGGGCACCCTTTAGGCGCGTACTTGGCCATCGAAGGGGTCAGAGCAGAGAGTGGCAAGGTGGGAGTGAAAACGCTGCTTGTGGATACCGTGAACGGCAAGAAGCTGGACAGGCCCGTTGGCGTCTGGATCGAGAATGTGGATGCCCTGCCCAAAGACAGACGCTGCATCTTGCGCGGTTATGAGTCGGGCAAAATGATTGGCACGCCACCCGCGAAGATTCAGGCGGCCAAAGAGGCTGGCAGAGAAATAAAACTGCCTCAGGCAGGATGGCAGTTCTTCCATTATTTTGTCGTGATTTCAGTGGATGAGCCACAAGACCTCAAGATCAAATGAAGAGGAGGCGTGTTTTGAAACGAATGGTGCTTATCGCTGTGTTGGTTGCTGGCGGGTTGGGTTCCGGGCTCACTATTGGGCGGCTACCCGCGCGACCGTTAACGGCGGAGGCCGGCACAAGCCTGGCGCCGGCCGCGCCGTTTCACCTCGGAGCGGCAGATTCCGGCCTCCTGTCGGCCACCCTGCCAAACGGGGTCACGGTGAAGCTGGTCGCTCTCAGCCCTTATCCGCCGAAGGGCAAGACTTGGTGGCTGCCCGACGGCGAGGAATGTCCAAACCCACTCTTCGACGATAGCGGAGTTGACATCCGCAGCGGGCAGCCGCTCGGCGAACCCACGATCGCACCCCACCAGTGCGGTTGTCAGCGGGCCGCCAGAGGCCGGAACAGGGCCGGAGGTCGAGCGAACGATTCGCCTCGACAAAGAGTCGGCAGCGAGGGTGTTCTTCCATTCGAGTATCACTGCTCCAATCAGTCCTCCTGCAGCTCAATCCTTTGCGCAAAGATCGAACGGGCGGTGAGCGATTTGGACACCCGGGAGGGCCGCGAAGCCTTACACCTTCAGACGGGCAGGGTGTCGTCCATTCGCACCGCGGGACTACCGGCGGCGGCGTTTGACGGGCCCGCAGTAATAACCGCCGCCGCTCAGGCGCACGGCGCGGACCTGGCTGGGCGGCTGGTCCTCCTGGCCGGGCTTGTTGCGCTCGAACAGCGCGGTGTATTGGTAGTTGAAGCCCTCGAGCGTCGCGCGCTCGATCTTCTGGCTGATGAACCGCTCGATCGCCACGACGTGCTTGCCGTCCTCGGCCACCATCAGGGTGAAGGCGTCGCCGCTATGCTCGGCCCGGCCGGTGCGGCCGATGCGGTGGACGTAATCCTCCGGGTGCTGCGGCACGTCGTAGTTGATGACATGGCTGACCTTGGCGATGTCCAGGCCGCGCGCGGCGATGTCGGTAGCCACGAGCACCTCGAAGCGGCCGTTGCGAAAGCCGTCCAGGGCCTGCTCGCGCTCGCGCTGGGTGCGGTTGGAATGGAGCACGGCGACGGCGTGGTTGTTGCGCTTGAGCAACTGGGCGATGCGGTCGGCGCGGTGCTTGGTGCGGCAAAAGATCAACACCGAATTGTACTGCACCTGGTCGAGCAGCGCGCGGAGCAGGTCGGATTTCTGGTCATCGGCGACCTGGTAGATGACGTGCTTGACGGTCTCGGCGGGGGTGCGGCGGGCGCCAACCTCGATGGTGTCGGGGTTTTTCATCGCCCACTCGATGAGGGTCTCGATCTGGGGCGGGATGGTCGCCGAAAAGAGCGAGGTGTGCCGCTGGCGCGGGCACTTCTCCAGGATGCGGCGCACATCGGGCAGGAACCCCATATCCAGCATCCGGTCGGCCTCGTCGAGGACCACGAACTGGACGGCGTCGAGCTTGCAGGTGCCCCGGCCCAGGTGATCGAGCAAGCGGCCCGGCGTGGCGACCAGCACATCCACCCCGTCGCGCAAGGCATCCATTTGCTTGCCGTAGCCGACGCCACCATAGACGACCGCGATGCGGATGTCGGTGAAGCGGGCCAGGTCGCGGAAGGCGGTCTCGACTTGCGCGGCCAGTTCGCGGGTGGGTTCGAGGACCAGGACCCGGGGGCGGGGTTGGTGGTGGCCGAGTTGGGTGAGGATGGGCAGCGCGAAGGCCGCGGTCTTACCCGTGCCGGTCTGGGCGCTGCCGATGATGTCCTTGCCGGACAGAATCAACGGAATCGCGCGCAATTGGATGGGTGTCGGTTCGACGTAGCCCATGGCCTTGACGCCGTCCAGCACGTGGGCCGAGAGCCCGAGTTTCGTAAATGCCATGACCCATAATAGCAGAGGACCGGGTGGGGCTGGAATGGAAATCATCCTGAAAATGGCGGGGGGCACCCCCCAACCCCGGCTTGCTGGCCGCGCGCTCGGCCGTTAGGCTGTCCCCCATGCTTGGCGAAAATCCCCTGGCCAGCGCTCCGCCGCCCACGCCGCGCTTGGGCCGCACGTTCTGGACCCTCAATTCCATCGAGATGTGGGAGCGCCTGGCCTTCTACAACCTGCGCGTGATGGCGCCGATCTACATCATGCAGGCCGACGACCCCGGGGGGCTGCACCTGGGCGCCATGGACAAGGGCGTGATTTATCTCTGGTGGTCCATTTTCCAATCCGTGCTCCCCGTCATCACGGGTGGGTTGGCGGATCGGTTCGGCTACAAACGCACGCTGACCTTCGCCATCAGCCTGATGATGGTGGGCTACGTGCTGATCGGGGTCCTGCGCGACGTGCCCGGCCTGAGCAATTACTGGGGGTTCTTCCTGGGCATCCTGACCCTGGCGACGGGCACCGCGTTCTTCAAGCCGGGCATCCAGGGCTCGCTGGCCAACACGCTGACGCGGGAGAATTCGTCCGTCGGTTGGGGGTGGTTCTATTGGGTGGTCAACGTCGGCGCGTTCATCGGCCACTATCTGCCGTCGGTGCTGCTGGGTTTGAGCGCGTTTCTGCCCGGGATGCTCCAGGCAGGCGAACATTCCAAGGAGGCCTGGCGCAATCTTTTTCTCATGTCCGCCGGCTTCACCGCGCTCAACCTGCTCCTGCTGCTGGCCCTCAAGGACGTGCCCTCGGGCGCGTCGAAGACCGAACCGTTGCGCCGCGTACTGGGGCGGACCCTCGGCAACCTCTTCGAGCCGCGCCTGCTCACGTTCATCGTCATCATGTCCGGCTTCTGGATGATGATGTACCAGCTGTGGGACTTGCAGCCCAATTTCATCAAGGACTGGGTGGACAGCCGCAGCCTGGCTGGGCATTTGCGGTGGCTGCCGGAGAAAGCCTTTCTTGCGCTCACCGAGAAGCAGGCGCGCGGCGTCATGATCCCGCAGCAGGTCATCCTCAGCTTGAATTCGCTCATGATCATCCTGGGCGTGGTGCTGGCGGCCTGGCTCACGCGCCGGATGCGCACGCTCTCGGCCATGTTCATCGGCATGCTCATGGCAACCGTGGGTGTGCTCGTCGCGGGCCTGACCGCCAATGTTTATGTGCTGATCCTGGGCGTGGGATTCTTCTCGCTCGGCGAAATGATGACGGGACCCAAAAAGAGCGAATACCTCTCGCTCATCGCGCCCGCCGGTAAGAAGGGACTCTACCTCGGCTATGTGAACATCCCCGCCGGGCTGGGCTCGGGCGTCGGCGGCATCCTCGCCGGCTACCTTTACAAGAACTACGGCGAGAAGGCCATGCTTGCGCTGAAGTACCTGGCCACGCGGACACCCTTCGGGGAGGGCAAAGGCTGGGACGGCAACGCGAACACCCTCGAAAGCGCGCTGGGCGTCACGCGGCCGGAAGCCTTCGCCCGGCTGCAAGCAGTCACCGGCCTGGACGCCAATGCCGCCACGCGCCTGCTCTGGGAGACCTACCATCCGCAGCTCAAGGTCTGGATTCCCTTCGCGGTGATCGGCGTCATCTCGGCGGTGGCCCTCTTCCTCTTCGGGCGGCAAGCCCGGAAGTGGAGCGACATGAACGCCTAACAAGGCAAGTTGCTGGCAAGATGATGGCCGGCAAAATCATGGGGGCAGAATCATTGCCGATTACCCCTGGCATGCTTCTGCCCTCGATGCTTCTGCCTCGCTTGGTCTTGCCGCGGCTTGAGGGCGCGGGTCCCGCGAGCGGGTGGTCCCACTTGGTCTGGCGGCTTTCCCTCCGGTCACCTCGTGGCGTGTCTCGATTTGACGGGGGTGTATAAAAAGAGCCAGCCCCCGCCTGGGGTAGTTGGTTTCCCTTGTCCAATCCCGCTGTTAGACCGGGTTTTATTGGGGTTTTTAATCCTGGCACACCCCCTGCTTAGTCTGTTCCCGGCATCGGCAAATGCCGGTTTGGCCAGGTCATGGTAGCGGG
>CAINDV010000488.1 GCA_903847485.1 uncultured Verrucomicrobiota bacterium | reverse complement strand
TCTTCGGCATGGGGGACAACACGGTGGGCAGCGGCTTCGCGGGTCTGGTGCAGGCGTGCCGCAAAGCGCGCGTCCCACTGCTGGCCGACGACGACAGCTTGATGGGCTCCGGCGCGCTGTTCACTTGCGGGGCGAGTCCGAAGCTCGAAGGCCGCCAGGCGGGCCGCATGATCGCGCAAGTGCTCCTTGGCGACAGTCCGGCAGGCATTCCTTTCGCGCCCAGCGCGCAATCTCAAACCACGGTGGATTTCGCGGCGGCGGCGGCGTTGGGGCTGACGCTGCCCGCCGTGTTGCTGAAGGAAAGTGACTTCTTCCACCACCCGGCGGCCCGTGTGGGTCGCCAGTTCCGCATTGTGCTGGTCAACTTGGTCAGCAACCCGCTGCTGGACTCGTCTGAGCAAGGCGTCGTGCGCGGTTTGACGGAGTCCGGCTTCAAGGAGAAAACGGATTTCACGCTCAAGCGCCTCAACGCGCAGGGCGAAATCGGCCAGCTCACCGCCTTGCTGGAAGCCGCCCGCGCCGAGGCGCCGGATTTGATCGTGACGGTGACGACGCCCGCGCTGATGGCCGCCGCCCAGAACGTGAAGGACATCCCCGTCGTCTTCACCGTGGCGAGCGACCCGCTCGCGCTGGGCTTGTTCAAACCGGGCCAGTGTCCCCCCAATCTCACCGGCGTGAATGACGACCCGCCGGTGGAGCGGTTGCTCGACATGGCGCGGAAGCACAATCCCGCGCTGGCGGCGGTCGGCATCCTTTACGACCCGGCCCAGCCCAACTCGCTCATCTCGGTGGAGAAACTCCGCCGCGCCTGCCGCGAACGGAGCATGACCCTGCACGAGGTCACCGCGAACAGCGTCTCGGAACTGCCCGCCGCGACGCTGGCGGTGATGCAGCGGGGGGCCCGCGCGATTTTGCTTTCCGCCGACAACCTCGTCACCACCGGGTTTCCGGCGATTCAGGCCGCCGCCCGGAAAGCGGGCGTGCCCGTCTTTGCCACCGCGCCCAGCCTCGTCCGCCAGGGCGCGACCGGCGCGGTGGGCGATGATTACGAAGCCTGGGGCGCGCAGGCGGGCCGGTTGGCGGCGAAGGTTTTGGCGGGCGTGCCGCCGGGCGAACTGCCCATCGAACGCACCCAGACGCAGGAAGTCATCGAGCCAACCAACTCCGCCGCCGCCGCGCCCGCGTCGGCCCGGCCGTGGGAAATTCGCGTCGCCCGCTACAACGACGCGCAGTTTTCCGTGGACACGTTTCGCGGCATCACGGAGGGATTGACGCGGCAGGGGCTGAAGGCGGGACGCGACTTCAACCTGCGCTGCCTGAACGCCCAGGGCGATTTGACCACGCTCACCAGCATCATGACCGCCATCCGCGCCGAGCAGCCCGATCTGGTGATGACCATTTCCACGCCGGCGTTGCAGGCGGCGGTGCGGCAATTGGGAAACCTGCCCATCGTCTTTGGCACCGTGGGCGATGGCGT
This sequence comes from uncultured Verrucomicrobiota bacterium, assembly GCA_903847485.1. Taxonomy (GTDB): domain Bacteria; phylum Verrucomicrobiota; class Verrucomicrobiia; order Limisphaerales; family JAJXZI01; genus CAINDV01. The sequence continues at coordinate 3,709 of CAINDV010000488.1, read as the reverse complement.
GCAAGCCGGCGCGGGGAAATCCGTGACTGACCATTTGCCCAACGTGACCGGCATCACCACGCGCTCGCCGTTTGAGGAAATGGCGCGGCTGATCCGCAAATCCGTCCCGGGCGTCCGCGCCGTGGGCACGCTCTTTTCGCCGGCGGAAATCAACAGCGAGTTGTACCGCGGCTGGTTCGCCGAAGCCTTGCAGAAGGAAGGGCTGGAGCTGGTGTCGGTGCCCGTCCACACCAGCGCCGACACGGTGGAAGCCGCGACCACGCTGCTCCGCGCTCAGATTCAGGTGTTCTGCCAGATTTCCGACAACACCGTGCGGCCCGGCTTCGCGCAGCTTGCCGTCCGGTCGCGCGAGGCGGGGCTGCCGTTCTTCTGCTTCGACAGCAGCGGCGTGCGCGACGGCGCGGCGCTGGCCCTGGCGCGGGATTATTACAACACCGGTTTGGAGGTGGCCGCGCTGGCGGTGCGCGTGCTGCGCGGCGCGGCGTTGAAGGACATTCCCTTCACCAACACCCGCACGGAGACGCTGACGATCAACCCGGAGTTGATTGGCAAATACGGCATCGCCCTGACTCCCGAAATGCAGAGCAAGGCTCAGATCATGACCACCCAGAAGCCATGAAAATCGTCCGACAGATTCAAGGTGCCAGCCTGGTGGTCCAGGTTTCCGGACGCCTGGACGCCACTTGGGCCGAGCACCTGCTGGGTGTGGTTCGGGACATCGTGCGGGAAGGTCATCACCAGGTGCGCCTGGACGCCGCGGAGTTGGAGTATCTCAGCTCGGCCGGCATTCGCGCCTTGTTGCGAATCCGGCGCGACTTGGCGGCGGTGAATGGCTCCTTCGGCCTGGTGCGCGCCGCCCCGTTTGTGCAGGAAACCCTGCGCATGTCCGGGCTGGAGGCGCTGCTGCTTACCGAAACCGAAACTCCATCCACCGCCCCTGCGCCAGCTCCCGCAGCCCCAGCCGCGAGCTCTGAGCCGACGCCGTCGGTGCCGGGCATCCACTTCGAGCACCATGCCCTGGCGCCGGGCGGAAAGATCGTCGTGCGCGCCCACGCCGGCTGGCGGCCCTGGCAAGCGCTGCCGGCGAACGCGGCGGTGGAAGTCGCCTTTCCGCGGGCGCGTTTCGGATTTGGGATCGGCGCCGCCGGACGGGACGCGGCGGACGCCCGCGACCGCTTCGGCGAATTCGTGGCCGCCGCGGGTTATGTGACTTGGCTGCCCGGCGATGGCGCCGAGCGGCCTGACTACTTGGAGGAAACGGAGCGCTTCGCCCCGCGTCTCCAGGCCGTTCAAGCCCTCGTGGGCGAAGGCGAGTTCTCGCAGATGGTGCGCTTCGGTCCCGAGTCGAAAGACGCCTTGCTCAACGCGTCGGATTTGTTTGCGGAAGTGCTGCGCGCCACTCAGGCCGACACGGCAGCCATGGTCGGCCTGGTCGAGGTGGAAGGCTTGGTGGGCGTAGCCCTAGCGCGCTCGCCCAGTGCGATCCAGCCCGCGGATCGGCCGGGCGAATTTCCCGAAGTGCGGGACTGGCTGGCGTTTTGTGGCGAGCGCGTCCACCGGCAGGCGCAGGCGTTGGTCGTCGCGTTTATCAGCCGCGACGCGTCGCATCCGCTGGCGGCGCATCTTTCCCCGATGCCGTCCCGGCCGGAGCTTCGCGTGCATGTTCACGCGGCGGTGCTCTCCTTCCACGCGCTGCCGCAAGGTGTTCTCGACCTCGCCACCTCGGTGCGGGCGGTGTTCGAGGACAATGTGCCGCTCGGCTTGCTGCACCTCATCGAAGACACCCGGCCCGCAGTGGGATTGGGGCAAAGCGCCTTCATCCGCGGCGCTTGCTGGTGCGGTCCGGCGCAATTCTCAACGGAGGCCTTCGCATGACGCTCGTCATTGGCGCGCTCACCATCGGGCTGATTTTGTCGCTGCTTTCCATGGGCGTGTGGATCGGCTTTCGCGTGCTGCGCTACTGCGACATCACGGTGGACGGCTCGATCACGCTCGGCGCATCCGTAGCGGCGGTGCTGCTGGTGCGCGGTTGGTCGCCGTGGACCGCGACGTTGGCGGCGGCAGTGGCCGGAGGCTTGGCGGGCTTGGTGACGGGCGTGCTGCACACGCGCTTCCGCATTCAGGAACTCCTGGCCGGCATCCTAGTGATGACGGCGCTCTATTCCGTCAACCTCCGCGTCATGGGCCGTAGCAACGTCCCGCTCCTCAACGTGGACAATCTGGCCACCCCGGCGGTCAAGCTGTTCACGCGCGGCGACAAGAACGTCGAAAACGTCCAGGTGCTTGGCTGGGCGGTGCCGGTACAAGACGCCGCCATGCTGGTGACGGTGTTGCTGATCACGGCGGTGGTGGCGCTGGTAATCCGCTGGTTTCTGCTGACCCACGTCGGCACCGCCATGCGCGCCACGGGCGAGAATCCGCAGATGGTGCGCGCTCAAGGCGTGAACAACCAACTCATGCTGGTGGCGGGCCTGGTTTGTGCCAACGCCCTCGTGGGCATGTCGGGCGCGCTGCTGGCGCAATACCAGGGCTTTGCCGACGTGCAGATGGGCATCGGAATGATCGTCTGGGGCCTGGCCAGCATCATTATCGGCGAGGCGTTGGTGGGGCGGACCACGCCCGGTCTGGCACTGGTGGGAGCGATCATGGGCACGATCCTCTTTCGCCTGCTGGTGGCCATCGCGCTGCGATGGGGGCTGAATCCCAACGACCTGAAACTGGTCACCGCGGTCTTTGTCTTCGCGGCGCTGGTGCTGCCCAGTGGAGTGAAATCCGGTTTGGGCAAACTCTTCAAGGGGCGTCGTCATGCTTAAAGTCCGCCAAGTCCAAAAGACGTTCTTCCCCGGCACGCCCAACGAAGTTCGCGCCTTGTGCGGAATTGATCTGGACCTCCCGGAAGGCGCATTCGCCGCCATCATCGGCACCAATGGCTCGGGCAAAAGCACGTTGCTCAACGCCGTCGCCGGCACCTTTGAGCTGGACCAGGGCGAGATTTCCATCGGCGGTCAGGACATTACCCGCTGGCCGGAGCACCGGCGGGCCGGGCTGATTGGCCGGGTGTTTCAGAATCCCTTCGCCGGCACCGCCGCCGAGATGACCATCGCGGAGAACATCGCGCTGGCCATGCGCCGGGGGCGTCGGCGCGGGTTGGGCCTGGCCCTGCGGCGCTCCACCCGCGCTGACATCGCGGAGCGCGTGCGCACGCTGAACCTGGGATTGGAGAGTCGCCTGGACAATCCCATTGGCACGCTCTCCGGCGGCCAGCGTCAGGCGCTCACTTTGCTGATGGCCACCTGGCAGCGCCCCAGTCTGCTGCTGCTGGACGAACACACCGCCGCGCTGGATCCCAAGAGCGCCGCGCAAGTGGCTGAGCTGACGCAAACGATCATCCGGCGGGAAAAGTTGACGGCGCTGATGGTCACGCATTCCATGCAACAAGCCGTGCAACTGCCGGAGCGGATCATCATGATGCACAAGGGTCGGATCGTGCGGCAGTATGCCGGTCAGGAGAAAGACCGCGTGCGCGTCGCTGATTTGCTGGCCGCCTTCGACCAGGTTCGCCGGCGCGAGCAACTCGATCCCGCCGTGGCCGAGCTTCTGGGGAAGCAATATGCCTGAGCCGTGGCTATGCCGTATGCCTGGCGTCGCGGCCAGGAACCTGACGGAGCGCCGGCCTCCGGCCCGGCGCGAAACCGCAGCCAGCCTCAAC
>CAINDV010000487.1 GCA_903847485.1 uncultured Verrucomicrobiota bacterium | reverse complement strand
CGGGTAGGAGCGGGCGCACGGCCAGTTCGGCGAGCACGACCGGGGTCGGGTCAGCGGTAAAGGCTGGGCAGGCAACAGATAGTGGTTTCATCCCAGCCCATTTCACTCGAAAACACGGGCTGGGTCTAGCAAAAAGTGCGAGCCCTGTGGTTAGGGCCCACTCCCGATGCATATGAAAATGCCGTGCAAGCTCCGCTCCCCCTTCGTGAATACGCCTTGACTGCACCAACTTGCATCCACTTGGCACTCGCAAACCGCAGAGCGTAAGGGTAGTTTCCAAGCCCAAGTCCGTGACGAAATCGCCGCTCATAATGCGATGGTGCCTGCCGTGCCTGGGGCCGCTGCTGCTAGCCTTGGCCGCCCTCGGCGCTTCGGCCGCCAGCCCCAAGCGGGTCCTCATTCTGGACCCGTTTGGGCGCGATGTCGCCCCGTTCAGCGCGGTGGTGTCATCCTTCCGGGCCACGCTGGAGCGGGAGGTCGGGGAGCGAGTGGACATTTACGAAGTACCCCTGGATCTGGCTCGTCTCGCGGAGGCCGAGGGAGAAGGCCCATTGGTGGCATTCCTGGAAGGCCAAATCAAAACTCATCCCGTGGACCTTGTAGTGCCTATCGGGGGGGCCGGGAGTGCAATTTGCCGCACGGCACCGCCAACGCCTCTTTCCGGACACGCCGGTCCTGGCCGTTGCAGTTGCCTCGCAAATGGTAGCATCCGGCATGCTGCAGACCAACATCACCCTGGTGACCCAGAAGGCTGATCTTCCGGGCATCGTCGAGGACATCCTGCGGCTGCAGCCAGAGACCACCAATATCGCAGTGGTGTTGGGCACTTCCGCGCTGGAAAAATTCTGGGTGGGGGAGTGCCGCCGCGAGTTTCAACCCTTCACTAACCTGGTGAGGTTCACGTGGCTCAATGATTTGTCTTCGGCTCAGATTCTAAAACGGTGCGCGACGTTGCCGCCGCGCTCGTTCATCTTCCACGGATTTTTCATAGTGGATGCCGAGGGGGTTCACTACGAGCGCAACGAGGTCTTGCGACGCCTGCACGAGGTCGCGAATGCCCCTGTCTTCGGATACTTCGCTAATGATCTGGGTCTGGGTGCGGTTGGTGGCAGGCTTTTTCAGGACTCCGAATTAGGGGCGCAGGGAGCTCGCACCGCCATCCGCATTCTCCGCGGGGAAGAGGCGGGGCATATCCCCGTGCAAACAATGGAGGCCCCGCGTCCGACGTATGATTGGCGTGAACTCCGGCGCTGGGGCATCGACGAAAGCCGCTTGCCGCCCGGAAGTGTCATCCAATATCGGCAGCCGACCCTTTGGGAATTGTACCGATGGCACATCGTCGGCGTCGTTTTGTTTTGCCTCCTGCAAACCGCTTTGATCATCGGGTTGGTGACGAACGCGCTGGCCAGGAGACGCGCCGACCAGGTCTTGCGCGAGAGCGAAGAGAGGATGAGCCTCGCCGCGAAAGCGGCGCGGTTTGGCGTCTGGGTGTGGAGCATCGCCCGCAACCGGATCTGGGGATCGGATAGGTGGCGGAGTCTTTTCGGATTCGTACCCGGCAAGGATGTCAGTTTCGAGGAGGTCATCCAGAGAATCCATCCGGACGACCGCGAGACGGTGGAGCGAGAGGTGCGGCGCGCCTTGGCGAGCCGAAGTGATTACGAGGGGGAATTCCGCGCCCTCTTGCCGGATGGCTCTCAGCGCTGGATCGCGTGCCGGGGCCGGGTGTCCCCGGATGCGAATGGGACGCCGGCCCGGATGATGGGCGCGGCGGTGGACATCTCCGAAGCCAAGGGGGCGGCGACGGAGATGCAAGGACTCCGTTTGCAGCTCTGGCACGCGGACCGCGTGGCCCAGACCGGGGCCATCACGGCGTCGCTGGCGCACGAGTTGAACCAGCCTCTGACCGGGATCCTCAGCACCGCTCAGGCCGGCTTGCGCTTCACCGCCAGAGGGAATGCCGACTGCGCGTTGATCCGCGAGATGCTGAGCAATATCGTCCATGACACGAAACGGGCAGCCGGCGTTATCAACGGCCTGCGTGCCATGCTGGGCCGCAAGGAAACCCGGCGCGAGCCCATCGACCTGGCGGCCACGACTCAAGAAGTTCTGGACCTGGTCCACAGCGAACTGATCGGCCGGCAAGTCCAGGCCTCCCAGAACCTAGAGCCTCAGTTGACCGTGGTGGCTGACAAAGGGCAGATCGAGCAGGTTCTCCTCAATCTCGTTATGAACGCCCTGGAAGCCATGCAGGACCAGCCCGCCGAGCAACGGCACCTGAAGCTGGCCTTGGCGCGGACAGAAACCGGCGAGGCCCTGTTTTCGCTGTGCGATTCCGGACCGGGCGTTCCCGAGGGGGGGCAGGATAAGTTGTTCGAAGCGTTCTGGACGACCAAGAAGCAGGGAATGGGGATCGGTTTGGCGGTCTCGCGGTCGATCATTGAATCCCACGGTGGGCGGCTGTGGTTTGCGAACAACCCGGACGGGGGCGCGACGTTCTATTTCTCGTTGCCCGTCGAGAGGGGCGAGGGGAAGTGATCAGTAACCAGTAATCAGTAATCGGTGATCAGTGATCAGTGATCGAGGTGAAATATGACGACATACTATGCCAGAAGTTTCAAGGACTTGCGCGTGTATCAAAAGGCACGGGAAGTTTCTCGGGCGGTGTTCAAGTTGTCGAAGGCGTTTCCCAAGGAGGAGATGTATTCGCTGACGGACCAAATCCGCCGTGCGTCACGATCTGTGGGTGCGCAGATCGCGGAAGCCTGGGGAAAACGGCGCTATGAAAAGCACTTCGTCAGCAAGTTGAGCGATGCCGACGCGGAACAAATGGAAGCGCAGCACTGGGTCGGCGAAGCCCTGGACTGCGGCTATCTCTCTGCCGCCGATGCCACGCAACTGAACTCCGGCCTCGAAGAAATCGGCCGCATGTTGAATTCCATGATGGAGAAATCGGACTCCTTCTGCGGTCCGCTCGATTCCGCGCTTCACGAATGCACCGTTGAATATTTCACCTCGCCCGATGAAATCGCGACGGATGACTGAATACTGATCACCGCGCCCCCAGCATGACAACCCCCGCTCCTCGCCCCGCGTCCCCGATCACGGTCCTCATCGTGGATGACGATCCCTCTGCCAGGAAGGGTCTGTTGTGGTTGGTGCGCTCAGCCGGCTGGCAGGGCGAGGTGTTCGCCTCCGCCGAGCAGTTTCTGGCGCGACCGGCCTTTTCCGGGACCGGCTGCGTGATCCTGGATGTGCGCATGCCGGGCATGACCGGGCCGCAACTGCGCGATTTGATGGCCGGTCGCAACATCTCCCTGCCGGTAATCTTTTTGACAGGACACGTGGACGTGCCGATGAGCGTGGATGCGATGAAGAAGGGGGCGGTGGATTTCCTGCAGAAGCCCGTCAACGATGAGGCCCTACTGCAGGCCATTCATCGTGCGCTGGAGCGGCATGCCGCGGCGCAACTTCACCGGCAGGAAGTGGAGCGGATTCAAGCGCGCGTCCAGCGCCTCACGGCGCGCGAGCGTGAGGTGCTGGAATACGTCATCGGCGGCTGCCTGAACAAACAGGTCGCCGCCGCCTTGCAGATCGCCGAGGCGACGGTTAAACAACACCGTGGGCTGGTCATGCACAAGATGGAAGTGAGTTCGGTTCCTGAGTTGGTCCGCCAATGCGAACTAGCTGGCATTGCTCCCCGCGCAACCGCTCACTGACAACGGACCCCCGATTGCCGGTTCCGGTTCACTGGTTTCTCGCTCGGCCCCCGTCCCGCGCCCCATCCTACTAAGGTCGGATACTGCGACGGTGTCGTTGTCGGTATAAGACCGACCGTGCTTCGCTCACCAGACAGCGCGATGGTTTTTATCGTGGACGACGAGGAGTCGGTGCGGAAGGGTTTTTCTCTGCTGCTGCGATCAGCCGGCCTGCCACACCGCGCGTTTAGTTCGGCGAAGCAATTCCTTGCGGACGTGGATCCGCAGGAGGAGGGCTGCGTCCTGTTGGATATCACGATGCCGCAGGTGACAGGGCTGCAACTCCAGAAGGAACTCAATCAGCGCAAATCCCGTCTGCGAGTAATCGCGATCTCGGCGCGCGATGACGCCGACACAGCCATCCTGGCCCGGCAGCTCGGAGCGCAATTCTTCTTCCGAAAACCCGTTGATGACCAGGCCCTGATCGATGCCATTCGCTGGGTCATGGGCAGCAATCGCCCCAAGCCAACCCAATCTGCGCCGCTTCCATCACCCTGACAGCGGCGCCCAATGTGAGAACGCAAGAAAACAAGAGAAGCATTATGAGTAATGAAACCACACCTGCGGCACTATCCGCCCAGGAAGCCGCCATCGAGAGTGGGAAGAAGGTATTGCATGGAACCGCGACCGACCGGGTTCTCAGATTGTTTGAAGCCATCCGTACCGCCGGTCCGCCCCGCGTGGCTTTGGAACGGGCGGTCTATTTCACGGAGTCGTTCAAGACCACCGAAGGTCAGCCGTTGGTCCTGCGCTGGGCCAAAGCCCTGAAGAACATCGCGGAGAAGATGTCTGTCGCCATCTTCGACGATGAGCTGATCGTGGGCCGTCCCTGCACCTGGTTCGGACGTTACTCGCTGGTGTACCCGGAGCTTGACGGCACGATCATCCAAGAGGGAGCAAAAGATTTCATTGCGGCCAAAGAGGCCGGAGCCCCGGATGCGGTTACCGTGACCGAGGAAGACAAGAAGATCATTGATGAGGTCCTTTTCCCTTATTGGAAGGGCAAGGACTTTACCCCCAACTTCATCAAAGCCCTCCCTCCTGAAACCCGACACCTGTTCTGGGGTTCTGATCCCGAGAATGTGGGGACCAAGTTTTCGTTCGTGATCATTTCCACTTCAACCATGCGGCATTCGCAGAACTGGGCTCGCTAATTGACTCAACCTACCCCAAGGGCTTGGGGTTGCCACCGCAGAGTTGTTTGTAAGGCGCTGGGGAAACCACCACTGCCTGCTGCACCAATCGATAAAACAGTTTGCCGCGGGAGGCGGATCTTCG
>CAINDV010000486.1 GCA_903847485.1 uncultured Verrucomicrobiota bacterium | reverse complement strand
CCAGAACCTCGCGCCGCTTCCCGGTGCAACCCCAGCCAAACGCCCCGGCCGCCTTCGTGGTCAACGTCCAGAACCTCGCGCCGCTCCCCGGTGCAACCCCAGCCAAACGCCCCGGCCGCCTTCGTGGTCAACGTCCAGAACCTCGCGCCGCTCCCCGGTGCATCCCCAAGCTGGCACCGATGCTGGCCTTCGTGGTCAACGCCAACGGCAACCCCAGCCAAACGCCCCGGCCGCAGAAAGCCGCCGCAGTGTCGGTAATTGTGGCAAGATTTCCGATGGCGTATCTACCACAGCGAAAACCGTTGCCAATTTTGCCGACAATTACCGACACCGGAGACGCCTTTTTAGCGTTGCAACGTGCCGCGAAGGTCAAACGGAGTAACGCACTAAACCGCTGGTACCATTGGCTTTGCTGACGTTTTGAGGGTGAAACTCAAAACGCTGTTTCCGGTTTCGTAAACCGTAGGTCGTCGGTTCAATCCCGACCATTGGCTCCATTCTGAACTGGTTGAACAGCAAGGAGTTGCACTGAAGCCAGGAGGTGGCGGGCACCAAAACGGGCACCAAAATCGTTACTCGGCGAGTACTCCGCCACTACACCGGCACCACTCGCCCACTACTCGGTAACGCGATGGAAGCGACTGTTGTTACGCTGGCAATCGCACTCAGCGTATGAAACAGCGATACCGTTTGATCCGCTGCAGCGAGCGCGGCGCGAAGTTCTACTGCGTCGATACCTTCACCGGTAAGCGCGCTAGCTTGGCCACCCCCAACGGGGACGAGGCCACCCAGATCGTCCTGGCGAAGAACCAGGCGCTGCGCCAACCGGCGCTGAATCTCCAGATTGCCAAGGCCTACCTGGCCGGCAGCGACTCCGGGGTGGCCACTCGCACCTGGCAGCAGACCATGGACGTTCCTTAGTGGCCGCGAAACTCAACGCCAACCAAGTGCGCTGGAAAACCGTCGTCAAGGACAGAGTTTTCGACTCCATTCGGCAGCGAGTCATCATCGAGACGCAGGCCGAGCAACTGCTGGCCGTGCTGCAGGAAGGCACCGTCAGCACGAATGTTTTCTTGCGCAAGCTGCACAACTTTGCCCTCGACATGGACTGGCAGCCTGGCCCCGTCTTGTCGCCCAAGCACTGGCCCACGCTGCCATTTCAGCCCAAACGTGGCCTCGCCTGGGAGGAACACACGCAAATTCTGGCCGCCGAAAAGAATCCGGAACGCCGTCTGTTCTACGACTTGCTCTGGGAAACGGGCACCTCGCAATCGGACGCCGCCGCGCTGCACGCCGAGAGTATTGATTGGCCAAACCGGTTCTTGCGCTACTGCCGCATGAAAACCGGCACGCCAGCCTGTTTGGCGATTGGCCCCCGGTTGGAAGTGATCTTGCGTGCCCTGCCGGCGCAGGGACATCTCTTCCCCACGTTGGGAGCGACGACGGTAAATGCGCGCTCGGCCGAATTCTGGAGGCGCTGCAAGCTGCTGGGCATCAAAGGGGTGTCGCTGCACAGTTACCGCTATGGCGAAATCAGGACATGGCCGTCGTCTGTCCGGTCGGACACGACGGGCGTGGAGTTCTCAGCCAGCACGGCATCGTTGCGTGGCAACCGACCGGATTCACTGGCATTTCCAACGGCGTGCCGGGGAACGTGGCGGCATTCGGCTGCGAGCTTCGCTGCTGCGATTTGGCTCCAAAACAGTGCCGTCGAACTGGCCCAGCCTTGCGGCGGCATCACCGTGGCGGACAAAGTCGGCATCGGCTCGCTCAAACAGAAGTGCCGGCACAACCTCGCTGCCATCGAGTTACTCAAGCAGTTGGAGGAGCAAAGCTGGGACGCTGCGGAGTCGGAGAAACGCCTGCTGGTGCGTTACGTCGGCTGGGGCGGCTTGCCGCAAGTCTTCGGCGCATGGAAACGAGCGGTGGAAGGAGGAGCGCGCTTGCTTTATTCCTGCCGTTCCCCACTGTTTCAGGGAGTTACCGTGAGCACTTTGACTGACCAACCATCCCCGGCTGTCCCGGCGGCGGCGGCCACCGCCCCACCGGGCGCCAACTTCGGGCCGCCTCTGCGCCAACGCGCCGAAGCGGCCTTTCGGGAGCGAGCCGCGCAGTTGCCGGCCGACCGCGCGCCCCTTTCGCCCGAGGCCACCCAGCGGTTGCTCCACGAACTGCAAGTCCACCAGATCGAGTTGGAGATGCAGAACGAGGAGCTGCGCCAGTCGCAGACGGCACTGACCGACGTCGAGACGCGCTATTTCGACCTCTACGACCTGGCCCCGGTCGGCTACCTCACCGTCAGCGAAAAGGGGTTGATCCGCGAAACCAACCTCACTGCCGCCACCCTGCTGGGCGTGGGGCGGAGCGCGTTGGTCCAGCAGCCCTTCACCCGCTTTATTGTCCCTGCGGACCAAGACATCTTCTACCTGTGCCGCCGGCAGCTTTTGGACACCAGCACCCCGCAAGCCTGCGAGCTGCGGCTGGCGCGGGCCGACGGGCTGACCTTCTGGGCGCACCTGGCCGCCACGGTCGCGCCCGACGCCACCGGCGCGAGCGAGTGCCGCGTTACGCTCACCAATGCCACCGGGCGCAAGCAGGCGGAGGACGCGCTGCGCCTCTCCGAGGATAAATTCGCCCAGGCGTTCCGGGCCAGCCCGGATGCCATCATCGTCTCCTCCATGCCCGACAGCCGGATCACGGAGGCGAACGCCAGCGTCTCCCGCATCAGCGGCTACGCGCCGGAGGAGTTGCTGGGGAAGACGACGGTGGAGCTGGGCTTGTGGGCCGATCCGGGCGTGCGCGACCGGTATGTGGACCGGGTCCGCAGTGACGGTCGCGTGGTGGATTTCGAGGCCGTCTTCCGCACCAAGTCAGGCGTCCGCCGGACCTGCCTGATGTCCACCGAGATCATCCAGTTGGCGACCGGCCCGCACTTCCTGAGCGTGCTCCGGGACATCACCGAGCAAAAGCAGGCCGAGGCGCAGGCCCGCCGCTGGCAGCAGGTCTTCACGGCGGCGGGGTTTGCCCTGGCGCATAGCGATGTGGCGACCAACACCTTCCTGGAAGTCAACGACCGCTGCGCCCGGCAACTCGGTTACATGCAGTCGGAACTGGTCGGCCAGCCGATCACCTCGATCTATCCACCGGAGGAAATCCCTGCGATGCGGGAGCGGCTCAAATACATCAATCAGGCCGGCCACGTGACCTTTGAATCCGTCCACCGCCGCAAGGACGGCTCCACTTTCCCGGTGCTGGTGGATGTGACCACGATCTGCGACACACGGGGCCGGCCCGTTTCGCGGGTGGCCTACGCGCTGGACATCACCAGGCGCAAGGAGGCCGAAGCCAAACTCCGGGAAAGCGAAGCCCGCTACCGCCTGCTCGCCGAAAACGGCAGCGACGTCATCTGGCTGCTCGACCTCCGCACCCAGCGCTTCGCCTACACCAGCCCGGCGGTGTTTAAGCTGCGCGGCTTTACCCCGGAAGAGGTCAGCCAGCACACGCTGGCCGATACGCTGACGCCGGAGAGCTGCCAGAAGGTAGCGACGCTGCTGCCGCCCCGGCTGGCGGCCTTTGCGGCGGGCGACGACTCCGTCCGCAGCCAAACTCACGAGCTGGACATGTTCCGCCGCGACGGCTCCATCGTGCAGGTGGAAGTCGCCACCACGATCGTCGCCGACGAGCATCGCCAGGCCACGCACATCCAGGGCGTCACCCGCGATCTCACCGAGCGCAAGCAAGCGGAAGACGCGTTGAGGCTCTTCAAGACGCTCGTCGAATCGGCGGAGGAAGCCGTCGCCATCAGCGATCTGGCCGGTGAACTCATCTACATCAATCCCGCCCACGAGAAGCTCTTCGGCTATTCGCTGGCCGAAGCCCGCCGCCTGAACTATCGCGACCTTTATCCCCCGGAATCGCTGGCCGTGCTGAACCAGGTGATTGCCCCCAAGCTGGCGCGGGGCGAAAGCTGGGAGGGCGAGCTGGAGGTATTCGACCGCGCGGGGCGGCGCTTCCCGCTTTGGGAGCGCGCCGGGACCGTGCGGGATGCCGCGGGCAAGGTGCTTTACGCCTTCGGCTTCATGCACGACATCACCGAGCGGCGTCAAGCCGAGGAGCGCTCCGAGTTGCTCCGGAAACTGGGCTTCGCCCTGGCCGCCAGCTCTGATTTACCTGCCACCTTGCGCCTCTGCCTGGATACGGCCATCAAGATCGGCGGCATGGACGCCGGCGGCATTTATCTGGCGGAGGAACCCAGCGGCGACCTGCAACTGGCCTGCCACGTCGGGTTGTCCGCGGACTTCGTCGCCGCCGTGTCGCACTTCCCGGCGGACAGCCCCAACGCCCGCTGGGCACGGGCCGGTAAGATTTTTTACGGTCAGGCCCGGACACAAGGGCGGCCCTCCCCGACCATTGAGGAGCAGGAAGGTTTGCGGGCGCTGTCGCTCTTCCCGGTCCTCTACGTCGGCCGCTTGCTGGCGGTGCTGAACGTGACCTCGCACACGGTGGACGAACTGACGCCCGCCGCCCGCATGGCGCTGGAGACGGTCACGGGCCTGCTGGGCGGACTCCTCCACCGCTTGCGCGCCGAGCAGGCGTTGCAGGAAAGCGAGCGCCGGCTGGCCGACCTGATGAGCAACTTGCCCGGCATGGCCTACCGCTGCCGCAATGACCGCGCTAGGACAATGGAATTCGTCAGCGAGAGCTGCCAGTCGCTCACCGGCTACTCCTCCGCTGACCTGACGGACAACGCCAAAATCAGCTATGCCGCCCTCATCCATCTCGACGACCGGGAAGCCATCTGTAACGACGTGCAGCAAGCCCTGGCCCGGCGCGAGCGTTTCCTGTTGAACTACCGCCTCCAGACTGCCGCCGGCGAAACGCGCTGGGTCTGGGAACAGGGCTTGGGCGTGTATTCCCCGGACGGTACCTTGCTGGGCCTGGAAGGCTTCATCCTGGATGTCACCGAACAGAAGCAGACGGAGCAGGCGCTCCAGGCGCGGGAGGCGCAGTTGAAACTGGCGCTCGACGCAGGCCTGGCCATCACCTGGGAATGGGACATCGCCTCCGACACGATCCGCTATCCGTCGAACTCCACCGCCTTCTCCCGCGGCGCGGACCAGACGCCGTATTCTTCGCGGGAAAGCCTCGCGCAGCAAATCCATCCTGACGACCGCGTGCGGTTGGCCGAGGTGTTTCAGCGCACCAAGGAGGAAGGGGTTCCGTTCGACTGCGAATATCGCGTCCGGTTGCTGGACGGGGCTTACCACTGGGTAATGGCGAAGGGGCAGGCCGCCAAGGACAGCACCGGCCGAGTGGCGCGGGTGGCGGGCGTTTTGGTGGACGTTTCCGAGCGCAAGGAGGCCGAGGTGAAGTTCAAGGAAACGGCTTTCCTGCTGGCGGAAGCGCAGCGCATTGCTCGCGTCGGCTACTACGTCAACACCATCGCCGACGGCCGCTGGGAAAGCTCGCCGGTGCTGGATGAAATCTTCGGCATTGACGCGGATTACCCCCGCGATGTGGCGGGCTGGGTCCGGTTGATTCACCCGGAGGACCAGGCCGCAGCGATTCAGCATTACTCTGTAGTCCGCACGGTTACCGGCCAGTTCCGTCTGGATTACCGCGTCATCCGCCCCAGCGACGGCGCGGTGCGGTGGGTGGCTGGTTATGGCCAGGTCGAGTACGACGCGGAAAGAAAACCCGTGCGGATGGTTGGCTGCATTCAGGACATCACCGAGCGCAAGTTGGCGGAGGCGGCGTTGCACGAAAGCGAGGAGCGTTTCCGCAATTTGCTGCGGGATGTGCCGAGGGTGGCCGTGCAGGGCTACCGGATGGATGGCACCACCACCTACTGGAACCATGCGTCCGAAGCGTTCTACGGCTACACGGGGCCAGAAGCGATGGGACGCAATTTGATGGAACTGGTTGTGCCCCCGGAAATGCGGGAAGACGTCCGGCAGGCAATGCGCCAAATGGCCGAGACCGGACAACCCATCCCCGCGTCCGAACTCACCCTGATGCGAAAAGACGGTTCCCGCATGCCGGTTTTTTCCAGTCATGTCGTCGTGCAGATCCCCGGGCGGGCTGCGGAGATGTTCTGCCTAGATATTGACCTCACCGATCGGAAGCGGCTGGAAGAATCCTTGCGGGAACTCAACCGTAGTCTGGAACAGCGGGTGGCGGAACGCACCGCCGAACTCTCCTTGGAGATTGCCGAACGCCGCCAGACCGAGGACCGGCTGCGGGTCAGCGAGCAACGCCACCGTGACTTGGTGGAAACCATGCCGGACTGGGTCTGGGAAGTGGACGAGCGCGGCGTCTTTACCTTCGCTGGCCCGCAGTGCAACGACCTCTTGGGCTACGCGCCGGAAGAGATTCTGGGCCGGAATCCTTTTGACTTCATGCCCCCGGAGGAAGCCGAGCGGGTGGCGTCCTTGGTTCTGCCGGTCAAGGCGCGCGGCGAGCCGATCCAGGCGCTGGAAAACGTCGTGCGCCGGAAGGACGGCCGCTTGCTCACGGTGGAAACCAATGGCGTCCCCGTCCGGGATGCGACAGGGAAGCTGCGCGGCTATTGCGGTCTGGACCACGACATCACGGAGCGCAAGCAAGCCGAGGCGCAGTTGCGCAAGCTCCACAGCGCCGTGGAGCACAGCCCGACGGTGGTGGTCATCACGGACGCCGCCGGCACCATCGAATACGTCAACCCGCAGTTCACGGTGCAAACCGGCTATACCGCCGCCGAGGCCGTGGGCCAGAACCCACGCGTGCTCAAGTCCGGCCACCATCCGAGCGAATTCTTCGCCGGCCTGTGGCGGACGCTGCTGGCAGGCCACCACTGGCGCGGCGAACTGTGCAACAAGCGGAAGGATGGGACGCTGTTCTGGGAATCCACGGCCATTGCCCCGATCCGGGACAGCGCGGGCCGGCTGACGCACTTCGTGGCGATCAAGGAAGACATCACCGAGCGCCGGCGCGTCGCCGAAGAACTGCGCCAGGCCAAGGACGCCGCCGAGGCCGCCAACCGCGCCAAGAGCACCTTCCTGGCGAACGTGTCGCACGAAGTCCGCACGCCGCTCAACGCCATCCTCGGCTTTACCCAACTTCTCCGGGAAGATCGCAAGCTGTCCGCCCCCCAGCAGCAGCAGTTGTCCACCATCAGCCGCAACGGCGAGCACCTCCTGAAAGTCATCAACGAAATCCTGGAGATGGCCCGCATCGAAGCTGGCCGTGTCACGCTCAACCCGGCCCCGTTTGACCTGCACCTGCTGCTGGAGGACTTGGAGCGGACGTTCAGCCTCCGCGCCTCGGCCAAGCAGTTGCGCTTCGGCATCGAGCGGCGGGGCGCGCTGCCGCGCCACCTCCTGGCCGACGGGACCAAGCTGAAACAGGTTTTCATCAACCTGCTGGGCAACGCCGTGAAGTTCACGCCCGACGGCGGCGCGATCACCTTGCGGGTCTGGGCCGAAGCGGAGCCGGACGGGCAACTGCGGCTGCATGGAGAAGTCGAGGACACCGGCACGGGGATCGCCCCGGAGGACATTCCGCACTTGTTCGAGGCGTTTTTCCAGACCGAGGCTGGCCGGCGAGAGGCGGGCGGCACCGGGCTGGGGCTGTCTATCATCCGGGAGTTTGTCCGCCTCATGGGCGGCGATTTCCACGTTACCAGCCAAGTCGGCGTGGGCAGCCGCTTCGCGTTCGATGTGCGGGTGAGCCGGACGGAGGAACCCGCCCCGCCGGCGGAAACCGTCGCCCCGCCCGCCCCGCTGGCGGCGGCTCCCGTTCCGGACGAAGCCGTGGAGGAACGGCCGACAGTGGAGGCCATCCGCCAGTTGCCGGACGAACTGGTGGCCGCGCTGCGGGAAGCCACCCGCCGGGCCGATTATGCCGCGCTGCTGGCTTTGGCGGAACGGGCCGCCGTCCAGGATGAGCGCCTGGGCCGGCAGCTCCGCCAATTGGTGAAACGGTTTGACTATGCGGCCCTGCAACAGGTATTGCTTTCCCGCGCAGACCCTCAATGAAACGATGCTTTCAGAACTGTAGGAGCCGCCGTAAGGAGGCGCGGTCGTCTTGTAGGAGCCGACGTGAGGAGGCTCGGTCGTCTTGTAGGAGCCGACGTGAGGAGGCTCGGTCATCTTGTAGGAGCCGACGTGAGGAGGCTCGGTCATCTTTGAGCAGCCAGCCCCTCCAGGAGACTTCCCGGAGCGCCGACATTTTTGTCGGCGTGGCTCGCGGCGTTGGCGCACGCCGACAAGAATGTCGGCGCTCCGACGGCCCAGTTCAGGGCCGCAGCGTCGGCTCCGACAGGATTTTGAAAGAACCTCTGAAACACCGAATTCTATGGCAACTAACTTGATGGAAAACAGCCTCCTTTCTTCGACGCCGGCCGCGGATGTCATGATCGTGGACGACGCGCCAGCCAATCTCGAATTGCTGTTCTGCGTGCTCCGCGACCGGGGCTTCAAGGTCCGGCCGGTGCCCAGCGGGGCGCAGGCCCTGGAGGCCGCCCGGCGCGCGCCGCCGGACCTCATCCTGCTCGACATTGACATGCCGGGCATGAACGGCTACGAGGTCTGCGCGCAGTTGAAGGCCGACGCCAATTTGCGGGCGATTCCAGTCATTTTCATCAGCGCCTTCGATGGCGAGATTAGCAAGGTCAAGGCGTTCGAGATGGGCGGCGTGGATTACGTCACCAAGCCCTACCAGTTCGGGGATGTGGAGTACCGGGTGCGCATCCACCTGGAGCTGGCCCGGCTGCGCCGCGAGCTGGAGCAGCACAACGCCCACCTGGAGGAAACGGTGGCCCGGCGCACGCGCGAACTGGCCGAGGCCCACGCTCGCCTGGCCATCCAGGACCAGGCCAAGAGCGATTTCCTGAGCCTCATCTCGCACGAGCTTCGCACTCCGCTCAACGGCATCTTCGGGGCCGCCGAATTGCTCCTGATGGCCTGTGACCAGCAAGACCCGGAAACCGCGGCGTACGCCAAAATGTACGAGATCAGCCGGCACCGCCTGATGACGCTGCTGGATGACGCCCTGTTGCTGACGCAGATCGGCGTGAGCGCCGAGGCCGGCGAGCATCCCTTCTGCCGGCTGGAGGAGTTGCTGAATAACGCCCGCGCCGCCGTCGGCCCGAGCGCCGAACTCCGCGGCGTCCAAGTCGCGCCCGTGCCGCCGAGCCTCGACCTGGTGCAGGGAGCGCCGGAATACCTCCTCCGGGCGCTGCAATCGCTGTTGGAAACGGCCCTCAAATTCGCCCGCGCCGGCACCACCGTCCGGCTGACCCAAGCGACGGTGCCGGGCGAAATCAGCCTGTTCATCGAGGCGGACGGTCGGACGATCCCGCCGGAGGCGTTGCCGCACTTTTTCGATTTGCTGGCCATCGCGAAGCCGATCACCGGCGTGGACGATTTGGGTCTCGCCCCGGCCCTGGCCGAACGCATCGTGAAGCTTTACGGCGGGACCGTATCTGTGGAAAACCTGACCCCGCCGGGCATCCGGCTGACGGTGCGTTTGAAAATCGCCGGCACCGTCCCTTCGGTAGTGCATCGGCCGGGACAATAACGGTAACTCCCCGGCGGGCAACAATGACCGTGACGACGAGGTGATCGCGCCCCGCTTCGCTCGCGAGCACGGCCTTCCGGTGTTCACCGGCCGCGTGAAGTCGCCGGTGCTCTGCGGTCCTAGCCGGGGCTTTGCGCTCCGGAATCCACCCCTTCACATAAAACCAATAGCCATGGGCGATGTATGCCACCGCCAGTTGCTGCACAAAACCCGGACCGAAGTCGCCAAATACCGACACGCCATAGGTTATCTCCAAACGGTGTTATGACGTAGCAAGGGTGGAAAGGACTTAGTGTCCCTCTCATCGTTCATAACGAGTTCCTTGGATGCGGCGTTATGGCAATTGGGGCACGAGGTAGAATCCCAACCCCAAACGGAGCCGCGCAGAATTGGAAGCCGGAGAAGTCGGCCACCTTGCCGGGCGGTAGAAAGGAATCGGCCCCCAAGGAGCCAGTGACGAACGCGAGGCCGTCGAAGGCGATGGTCATTCTTTGCGCCTCGTCGGACAGCGTCTGTGCCATGTTCATCTGGGCCTGCGCGATGGCTGACGGAGCCGTGGCGGAGAGAATCGCCGTGGTGGCGAGTAGGAGGAGTGCCTGTTTGGTTTTCATAGTGTTACCTTTATGTGCTAGTTGTGGAAGGGAGGATTGATGTTGTTATACGTGAGTCATGTTGTTTAGGAGGCAGACAAAGACAGCGTTAGTTCCGATTGGCTTAGAGGGCCGGACGGGCATCGCCTTGGGCGGTAGCACCGTCGGGGCGCGAGTAGACCACCTTCAGTTCCGCCGTGGCGAGGACGGTGTCTTTCATCGCGGCGAGCAAGACCTCGCGGGTGACGGCGGACGGTAGGACCGCAAGCTTCACCGGTGCCGACAAGGCATACACGGTATAGACGTAAGTCTTCGCCCCCGGACCTTTCGAGTGTGGCGGGGCGTATTCGGTGCGGCCATTGACGCTGTTGTTCCCTAGCGTGCCGACGCCGCTGACGTTCTTGGCGAGGCTGGTGGTACCGGCGGGAAGGTTGTAAAGGGTCCAGTACCACTTGGCTTTGCCCTCGGGATCAATGTGGTGCATCACGACGGCGAAGCTCTTCGTGGTCGCCGGTGCGCCGCTCCACTCTAGCGGCAGGGTGGCGGCGGTGCCGTCGCCGGTGAATTCGACCGGAAGCTGGCCGCCATCCGCCACGGACGGACTGCGCAGCACCATGCCTGACTGGGCAGTGACAGGCGCGATCGCCTTGCTGGCGGGAGCTGACTTAGCCGTGGAGGCTGCTGCGAAAAGGAAATCCGTGTTAGGCACTTCCGGCATCGGGATAGCCCGAGAGAAGAGGTAAGCACCCTGGCAGGTGAACTTGGCGTCGAGATTGCGCAGCTTGAGCAGCGTGGCCTTTTGATCGGCTGTAAGCGTCTTCGCCACCTGGGCAAAGGCGGTGGCGTAGAAGTAGGAGATCTCCCCGTCCAGTTCGCCGTAACGCTTCGAAAGGGCCATGACTTTGGCCTGGTCCACGGAGGCTTCCCGCATGAACCGCCGCAACTCGGTCGCGATGGCTCGGCGAGTCTTCACTATCTCGGCGAGGTCCGCCCGCTGCCGGTCCACTAAGCTAGTGATAAGCTTCCGTTGCGCCTCGGTAAGTGTGTCGAGAAAGGCCTCGCCGCTGTCGCCGGTAAGTGACGTGCTGATGGAATAGTTGGCATTGCCCATCGCCGGGATGTCCTTCATGTAGAACGAACCGAAGTAAGTCGCGTGACGCTCGGGGCAAAAGTAAACGTCCGCCTCCACGTTGCCGGCATACCAACTGAACATCTCGCTGGCGTAAGTCATGACGGCGACGTGGGCCGTGTGTGACATACTCCGCTTGTCTATCTGGTCGGCCAGTTCCGGCCAGGTGGAAGAGTTATTGAACACCATCTTCGCCAGAGACGCCTTCTGCTCAGGGGTGAACGAGCGGACGATGCCGCCCAACACCTCCGCCCGGCGGTAACTAAGCCGGCCATCTATCTCGAAGATACCCGCGGTGTAACTCATCACCGCCGCGCGGTTCAGTCCCGCACTGCCGGCGGGGAGCTTCCCCTCCAACTGCCGGGTGAAGGCTTGGACCAGCGGAAAGCGTTGGTAGGCAAAGTCCGTAAGCACTGGCTCCTGCTCCTTGGCTAGGGCGATGAGCTGCGCCTTCTGCGCGTCCGTCAGGATGGAGAGCATGTTATTGGCGGCGCGGGGAACAAACGAGGTGTTGTGGCCCAGCTCGTTTTGATCCACGTCACGCATGTATTGGAAGCCACAGAAATCCGCGACCTTGCCCGGCGGCAGGAACGTGTTGCCACCGAAGTCGCCGGTCAGGAACGCCAGACCGTCGAAGGCAATGGTATTAAGCTGTGCTCGGTCAGAGATCGCCTGCTCGGTCGAGTAACCACCCTGCCCACCGGCTTGCTTCCCGCCTGGTTCAGGCCGAGCGCCACCGCTGGGAGTCTGCTTCCCTTCGCCGCGCGGCTGCGGCTCATTCCCGCCATTGGCCTGCCCCGGCGGCGGGGCGAGGTCGCGCAGCTTGTCGGGGTCAAAGCCCGCCACCTTGATGGTATCTGAGATGGCTGGGCCGCCCCGCAGGCCGGCTTGTCGGAAAGCCTCATGGATGGCCTTGGCTTGATCGGCCGTGAGGGTGTTAGCGACATACTTGGATAGGATGGCTTTCACCTGACTCTTCTGCGCCTCCGTAAGAGTTTCCGTCTGCGTCGGCTCATTGCCGCCGCGTTCGTTGCCGGGGCCGCCTTCGCGTGGTGGCGGACGCTGTCCGTCGCGCGACGGGTTTCCGGTTTGCGCCGTGAGGAGGCACGTCGAGGTGCCGAGTGCCAACGCTAGGATAATGACTTTCGCTTTCATAATGTGGTATCTGTTGACTGTGTTTGCCGTCGTTTCTCAGTGCCGACTGTCGGCACCGGGACTTCGTGTCCAAGGGGATGAACGGAAAGCGCCGGCGACTTTCTACAGGTGGACTGAGAAAAGTTTTCAGCCTAAAAAGAGCAGTTGAGCCGCAAAAGAACGCAGAGAACGCAGAGAATCAACTATTAACAGGTGACAGCCATCTCTCCCACAAGGTGGGTCTAAGATTGTGCGCAAATTGTTCTCTTTGTGTTCTCTGCGTTCTTTGTGGCTAATCAACTGCTCTTTCTAGGTTCAGAGATACCGCATTGCAGAAAAGGTAGAGAGGCGTAGCTTTTTCCATGACCATTACACCTACCCTCTTTGAGGCATTCCTGAAGTGCCCGACTAAGTGCTGGCTCCGGGCCGCTGGCGAGGCTCCCAGCGGCAACCCCTACGCGGAATGGGTGCAGTCGCAAAACGAGTCCTATCGCGCCACCTACGGCAAGAAGGCCCGGAGTTTTCGCGGCGCGTCCGCGCCGCTACTGGCACCGGGCCTCCACCACCGCTTTTTGTTGCGAGACACCACGCTTCGCGGACAGCGCCGATATTTTGGTCCGCCTGGGAGCCGGCGCGAGGGGAGTGGACCAGAATGTCCGCGCTCCGAACGGGGCGGCGGCGGCGCGGCGGGGAACGCCGGGTCAGGGGACCCGGCCTACAAGGCGACCCGCCCGCTTCTGTAGGCCCGGTGCCCTCACCGGGCGCGCTCCGGGCGTAGCGGCGGCTCGGCAGAGCGCCGCCAT
>CAINDV010000485.1 GCA_903847485.1 uncultured Verrucomicrobiota bacterium | reverse complement strand
GTCGGCCTTGACCGCGTCAAACCGCATGAAGAGATCGGGACTCATCCAGTTGCCGCCCCGGCAGAAGATGGGGACTCCGTTGACCTGTATCTTCAGGTTGGCGGGCTCACCGCTGGTGTCGTAGGTGACTTCGCGGATTCCGAATGTCAGGGTCTTGCTGTCAGATATCGATGCGTCCTTCATCTGGACGGCTAGGTTCAAGGTATACAGGTCGGGGTCGCCGTAGCCGTTCGGCCACCATAATTTCGGAGCGTCGATGGAGAGGACGGGATGCGACTCCGGGGTGAAGGCGATGGCCTTCCGCTCGTTGGGGGCAAGGCTCACCCGCTGCTGGAAAGCGATGGCGCCTATCGTGCCTTTTACGATTCCGCTCTGGGGCGTTGCGGTAAGATTCTGCAGCTCCGTCCTGATGGTGAGTTTCGCGGGCGAAGTCGCGGGCAGCGGCAGGTCTGATGCGACGAACGGATCGACGATGCGGATGTTGCCGGTGCTGGTCAGATACACTTCGGCGTAGATGCCATTGCCGTCACCGGGGATGGCCGGATGGCATTCATTCCCCTGGAGGTTGTGGCCGGAAAATCCCTGTCCCTTGTCGGTGTCGGCGTTATCGGACGAGGAGGTGCCCTTGCGGATGATTACGGCCAGGCCGTTATCTCCATCCGCAGTCACGCACGACGTGATGTCGAATTTCCCGCGGGTCCATACCCCGTTGATCACACCGATTTTCGCGCCATTCACGTAAACGATGGCGTCTCTTGAAATCCCCTCGAAATTCAGCCAGATCTTTCTTCCGGCAAGGGATGCCGGCACCTGGAACTTTGTCTGATAGACATAGTCGGTGTTGACGAAGCGCGATCTGATGATGTCCATGTTTTTCCCGAAATTCGGGTCGGGAAAGGTGCCGTTGTTCACCATGCAGGCGAGGATGGTGCCCGGCACCGAGGCCTTCATCCATCCGGACGGGGCGTACGCGGCTTTCGAAACATCGGTTCCCGCGGTGTCGATATCGGGGAAATTGAGGGATGGGACGTCATGCAATTGCCAGCCGTTGTGGAGCAATATGCCGTTGTCCTCGGGCGAATCCCAGGGCACGATGGGCGCCACGGGAGCGGCGGCGAAGATTGAAAGAATCGAACAGAAAAACAAAAACGAGCAGGATGTGTTGCGCATTTGTTCAGCCTTTCGGGCAAATACCATTGTCAGTTGTGTTCTTAGTTTGGGCACAGTCTTCTTCATACGCTCCCCTTGGGTTGTTTTTTAAGGAATATTTTCTCGATGTCCTCAAGCGAATGCCCCTTGGTCTCGGGCACCAGGAAGATCACAAAAAACAGGTTCACCACGGCCATGAAGGTAAAGACCCAGAACGCCCCGTGGTTGCCGATGGCCTTCTGCATGACGGGAAACACAAGATTACCGAGGAAGGCAAATACCCACAACGACGTGGTCGCGATCGACATGGCCCGGCCTCGTACTTTGGTCGGGAAAATCTCGGAGAGAATCACCCAGCCGACCACCCCGTTGCCCACGGCATGGCCCGCCACGAATGCCATCACGCCTATCAGGATCCCGATCGGCCAACCGCCCATGAGATAGAATAACCCGACCGTCGAAAAAGCCAGCACCTGAATGCTGATACCGGTCAGCAGCAAGGTGCGCCGCCCGGCCTTGTCCACCAGCCATAACGCCACCAGCGTAAAGACCAGGTTAATGGCGCTCACCAGCACCGACTGAAAGAAGGCATCACCGGTTTTCGTGCCGGCCGCCTCAAAGATGGAGGGCAGATAGGAAAATACCGGCGTAATGCCGCTGGTTTGCGTCAACCCTGCCAGCACGACACCGAGAAACAGGGCGCGACCAAACCCCGAGGTGAACAATTCCGAGAATCGTCCTTCTTCCGCGGCCAGCGACTCACGGATGCAGACCGTCTCCTGCCGGGCAATCGTCTCTCCGTTGATGCTGGTCAGCACCTCCTGGCCTTCGTCCGTTCGCCCCACTTTCATCAACCATCGTGGACTCTCCAGCGCGGCAACAATGGCCAGCGCGAACAAGACCGCCGGCACGGCTCCCGCCAGGAACATCCATTTCCAGCCGACCGCCTGGTTCCACTCCTCGGTCCCTCCCTTTTGAATGAGCATGTTGACATAAACCGCGCCGAGAATTCCAAGAACGATTCCCAACTGATACAACGTCACCAGACGCCCGCGGATCCGGGTCGGCGCAATCTCCGCGATATACATCGGCGACAGAATGGAAGCCGCCCCGATGCCCACACCGCCCAGCATGCGCCAGATGACAAACTGGTTCAGCGAATAAGAGAAGAAGACACCAACGGATGAGCCGGCAAAACACGCGGCGCAGATGGCGAGGCTTTTCTTCAGGCCGATGCGATCCGCCAGCCAGCCCGATCCCGCGGAACCGGCCAGACATCCCACCAGCGCGCAACCCGCCGCCCAACCGACGCCGGCGGCGTCAAGGTTGAATGATTTGGTGAGATAACCAATGGCGCCGCTGATAACGATGTTGTCATACCCGAATAGAAACCCGCCTAGCGATGAAACGCTCGCAGCAACCACCAGAAACCAGAGATTACGCCCCGCCTTGTTATTGTATGTTTCCACGTTAGCTCCTTTTCATCATCGCCCGGAGTTGATCCCGTCTTCCGTAATTCGCCGCCGCCGCAACCAGCGCCCTCATGTTTTCCGGAGGCGTGTTGCGGCCCATCGCGCAACCGGAACTCAGGAACAAACCACACCCGCCAGTTGCCTCAAGGACTTTCCTGGCCGCCGCCGCCACATCGGCCGGCGTCCCTAACACGAGCGGATCACTGGGGTCTACATTTCCCATCAGCACCGTTGCAGCGGGAACGGCGCGGCGCGCCGCAGCCATGTCCAGTTGCCAGTCCACTTCCAGAATCTTTGCGCGTGTCCGGCCCATATCGGTGATGATGCCGTTCGTGTTGCCGCAGATGTGAATCGAGAAGGGTATTCCCGCCGCCTGCACTTCTTCGGTCAGCCGGATCTCGGGTTCCAGCGCAAATTCACGATACATCGCCGGCGAAATCAAACTGGGGCCGGCAAACGCGTCGCCAATGGAGGTGGCATGGGCGCCCGCCTCTTTCTGCGCCAACGCGAAACGAGCGCAGGCTTGGCGGCAATAGTCAATCAGCCGCTTGATCAACTCGCTCTTTTCTTCGTCCATCAAATCCATCATGAACTGCTGAGGTCCCCGCAAGAGACAGGCCAGGCTGAACGGTCCCTGATCCGCGCGGCCCATGATGAACACATGGTCCCCAATTCGATCGTGCAGCAGATGGGTGGCCTCCAGCCATACCGGCAGCCTTCCATCCTTCCAAGGGTCAGGAAGCTTCAATTGATCAACATCCCGCAGATCTTTAATAGCTGGTTCCGACTCATCCACAATGGCCGGATCGCACTCCCGGAAAATGACTTTCGCACCGCAGGCCTCGGCCAGGGTTGCATCATCAAAATCAATCACGCAGCCGTCGTAGCCGTACTTTTCCTGGCTGATCACCTGCGCCTCGACCATGCTTGTCGCATTGCGGGCAAACTCGCCGACCTTGATCCCGGCCGTCTCCGCCGCGAACATAAACGTCTGCGGCACCACCGGCACCCGATCAGCAACCTCGCCCGCCAGCACGGCCTGACATCTTTGGAGACTTGTCATTGCGTTTATCTCACATTTCCCGGATCTTGCTTTTCTTGATTACAAATTTGGAACCGCTTGGCAGCCGCGCGAGGGTCCTGGACCAGGCAGTCTGCTCGCGCCGGGTGAAGCTCCGATACTCGACATCCGTGCGATGGGTGTTGTCCTTTTCGAAGATGATGACCAGGTCGCCTGGCATCATGGCAATATTGTGCCAGACACCGGTGGGGATGTTGTAAGTGACTCCCGGCTTCATGCGCAGAGCCTTGAAGCGCAAGCCCGCCGCACCCTCCTCCGCCGCCACCAGGATGGCGCCGCCCTGGCAAAGCACAAACACTTCGTCCGTG
>CAINDV010000484.1 GCA_903847485.1 uncultured Verrucomicrobiota bacterium | reverse complement strand
CCGATCCCTGGATCAAGGTCGATTTCGGTGGGCCGCATCCGGTGGATTGGATCTGGATTGACGGAGGGGGGCGGGTCGTCATCGAGGCTTCGGCCGACGGCGTCGCGTTCACGCCGGTGACCACGTGGGATGCGCAACCGCGCAGTGAATCGGTCTATCGGTCTGTGCCTGCCACCACGGCCCGCTGGTTTCGGGTTGGGGTATCGGGCGGCGTGCGCGGCTTCGCGCTGGGCACGCAGGTCGAGGTGGATCGGGTGGTTCGCCTCGCCGCCAAACGGGCGATCACCCATCCGTCGAATGTGACGGGTGCCCGACTGGCCGATCAGGTCAGTCTCGTGCGGGAAGACCTGGTGGCGTTGCCCGGCGACCGCCCGCTGCAGATTCAGGCCGCGATTGACCTGACCGCCAAGGTTTCCAATGACGGAACACTAAACTGGGACGTGCCGCCGGGAAGATGGATTGTGGTGCGGATCGGTCGTACCACGACCGGGATGAGCGTGGGTGGGGGGCTGTTGCCCGATTACCTCAGCCCGCAAGCGTCGGAGCAAAACTACGAGCACGGAATGAAGCCCTTGGTGGGCGATGCCGGCGCGCTGGTCGGGAAGACGCTGCAGTATTTCATTGAGGACAATGTTGAAATCGGCGGCATGTATTCCTGGACGCCAAGGCTGCTCGAAGAGTTTCAGCAACGCCGCGGTTATAATCCGGCCCCCTACCTGGCTGCGATGGCGGGCGAGATCGTCGAGAATGTCGAGATCACGGATCGTTTCCTGGCGGACGTGCGGCGGACGATCGCCGATTGTGTGGCGGACGGACATTACGGACGCTGGGCGGAACTGGCCCATGCCGATGGCATGAAGGTGCGGGCGGAAGCCGGCGGCCAGCATCATCCGCGGTTGCTCTGCAACGACGGGCTGATGAATCAGGGGCGCGTGGACGTGCCGGTCGCGGAGTTTTGGGTAAATGAGTGGTGGAAGGAAAATCAGTGGGTTCCGGCAAACCATCATGTCATCACCACCCCGGGTTGGGACGAGGCCGCCCAGAACGTCAACGCAAAACAGGCGGCGAGTGCCGGACACTTGTACGGCAAACCGCTGGTGGCAAGCGAGTCGTTCACCACCGCGATGCGCCGCACCGAATGGGGCGCGGCGCCAGCAGATCTGTTGCTTTACGCGAACATCGCCTTTTGTGAGGGCATCAACGCGTTGTCCATCCACGGCTCGGCCACCTCCGGTCCCGCCGCCGGCAAGCCCGGAAAGTTGTTTCCGGCTGGCACGCATTTCAACCACAACATCACCTGGTGGAATCAGGGCGCCTCGCCATTCCTGCTCTATCTGACGCGTTGCTTGCACATGCTGCGGCAGGGTCATTTTGTGGCCGATGTCTTGTACTACAGCGGCGATGAGGCGCCCAATTTCGTGCCGCCCAAGTACATCGATCCTGCGCGCGGATTCGGCTATGACTATGACGTGTGCAACACCGAGATTCTGCTCGCGCGGTTGTCGGTCAAGGACGGGCGGATTGTGCTGCCCGATGGGATGAGTTATAAGGTGCTGGTCTTGCCGGAGCAAAAAACGATGCCGCTGGAAGTGCTCGAGAAAATCAAGGCTTTGGTTGAAGCCGGCGCGACGGTCGTGGGTCCAAGGCCGGAACGAACTCCAGGACTCAAAGGCTACCCGAAGTGCGACGAGCAGCTCCGTAGGCTGGCTAAACAACTGTGGGGCGACGAGGATAACAAGGTCGTCATGCAGCGCGAGGTTGGTAAGGGTCGGACCATTCGCGGCAAGGCAGTGCGAGACATCCTGCAGGCGGACGGCATCGGCCCAGATTTCTCATTCCATACGCAGGAAAAGAATCAGCCACTGATCAATGCCCAGTGGATATGGCACGCTTCCGGTGGCAACACCCCCTTGTTTAAGAGCGAGTTGGTGATTCCTGCGGGATCCAAAGTGCAGTCCGCCACGCTCTGGGTTACTGCCGACAATGGATTCGAGTTCCAAGTCAATGGCACGGCAGCCTGCCGCGGCGACAATTGGAAGGAAATCTACCAGGCTGATTTGAAGAATCTGCTGCGGGAGGGCAATAATACCTTGCAGGTCAATGCGACTAACATGGGGGGCGAAGCCGGAGTGATTGCCCAAGTGACCGTAACCTTTGATAAGGGTGAGCCTGTGACCTTAACCACCGGCGATAAATGGTTGACCAGCAGTGACGGTGCAGCGTGGGCACCTGT
>CAINDV010000483.1 GCA_903847485.1 uncultured Verrucomicrobiota bacterium | reverse complement strand
TATGCGGAACGGGGACTGCGGGACTACGAACAGAAGTACGAAGCAAGTCAGCGACGCCTGCTCGGCAAGCTGGCCGCCCAACACGGTTTCAAGCTCGTCTCGGAACCATCGCTGGCGATGCAACCATCGGTCTAGTCGCCCCGGCCTGTGTCCCGCCAGCCTGAAAAACTACCAGACGCAAGAGCTGCCCCGAGCGCTGGAACCGAGATCAGCCCTGGCAGGTTCATGGGCAGAACTGTGCATATTAGTGGGGCAGTCGTGGTTTTGCGCGCGGCGCATCCTAGCCGAACAGTTCGCCCCGGGCATGGGAAGTAATCGCTACCACCGCTGGGTGGGTAAGCTTGCGCTCGGCAGTGATGGCATAGAATTGCACGACACAACCCTTGGCCGGTCCAACCGTCTCGAACCTATAGCGGGTAACTGCTTCGTTCACCGCCACCGTCGGCAATGGGAAGCAGCCCAGCCCATCCGCCGCCGCCACTTTCATCAGCGCCGCGTCGTCATATTCGGCTATCACGCGCGGGTGGACGCCCTGTTCCTGAAACCACTTTTCCAAGGTCCGTCGAATGGCGGTGCCGGAGGTAGGCAGTAGCATAGGCTCGTTGTCCAGGGAACCGGGGAATTGCCGTTTTAACTTCAAAGCCAACTTACTCACGGCGCAAAAGGTCACGCCACTCTCTCCGAGTAGGTGGTTGAACGTCTTCAAGGGAAAGGCGCTCGGTGCCGGCTCGTCGGTCAGCACGATGTCGAGGCGATACACCGCCAGTTGGGCAAGCAGGTCGGAGGTCTTGTTTTCCAGGCAGACCGCCTGGACCGGCTGGCTCAGGCTGAAGATGGGCTTGATGATTTCGTGGCAAACAAGCTTGGGTAACGAATCGGCGATGCCAATGTTGACGCGCAACGGGCGGGCCGTCGGCCGTTGCTTCACCGAGTGCAGAAAGTCCTGGCCTAAGGCAAAGATTTCCTCGGCGTAGCTGAAGGCCAGGTGCCCCGTTTCCGTAAGGGTGAGGCCGCGCGGACTGCGGCGGAACAGCTTCTCGCCGAGCACACCCTCCAGCGCGGCAATCTGCGCGGAGATGGTCGGCTGCGACACATGCAGTTTCTCCGCCGCCTTGCGCAGGCTGCTTTCCTGGGCGACCACCCAGAAATAGCGCAGGTGGTGATAGTTCAAGAATTCCACGCGCGAAGGGTCTTCGGTTTAACCTAACGAAGCAATCCAAAACTCGTAATGGGTTAAAGGTAGGAGCATGGCCCATAGTTCGCTTGATGAAAATAGTCGTGCTACCAAAGAAGAGCGGGTCAGAGCCGCGGGAATCCCGCCGGCCCTGGCTCGCAATGGGGTCGTGCAGCAACCGATGCCTGCCGTCAGGGACGACTCACACATCGAGCCAATCAATATGAACATCCAATACCGATTGCGGGACTTGGACCCTCGGGTCGTGGCCGAGCGACCGCTGGACCACCACCTTGAACATTTGAACCGCCTCATGCCCATCAGTTCGGCGCAAGTAGTGCTGGAGCACCAGCGCAACGCAGCCCCGGCGTTCTGCGCCTCCGTGGACTTGGCCGTGCCCGGTCCCGACATCCACGCAGCGGCCCGCGACCACACTCTGGAAGCGGCCGTGCTCAAGGTGGCCCGGCGGCTCGAAGAGCAGATCGAAGCAAGGCAAAATCGCCAGCAACTTCGCCTGAAGGATCGCGAGCAGTGCCGTCGGGTCCAATCCACAAACAAATAGCAACCATGTTGACTATGCAGACTAACGAAAACATCCATCTGAAAATCAAGCTCAGCGGTCTGAAACACTGCGGCGGGCTGAATCTCCTGATCGCGGACTGTCTCCGGGCGCTCCAAGCAAGTCTCCACATCTCCACCGCGCGAGTGGTGTTCGAGCAGCGATGGGACGCCGCGCCCAGCGAAACGAACTCCGGCTCAAAGGCCGGGGACAATGTCGCCCGGTGGCCAGCCAATGGAATCGCGGCGCTTGAACGTCTGAGCAACTTAGTTGGGCAATCGGTCCTGACTCATTCCGAGGCTCGGTTGTAACTGGAAAGAGATACCCATCATAACCATGAAAACGAATCCAACTATTAAACGCAAGGGCGGCGGATCCGCCGGCCGGCCGGGGCCTCTGCAATGCACCCAGGCAACTGCGCCAGCGGTCTGTATTGCCGGCAGCTTCAATGAATGGAGAACCACCACCGCGCCGATGGTTCCTTTTGGTGACGGACGCGGGCGCAATGAAAAGGAACTGGAGTTATGAAACCAAAGAAACACGAAGACGAGTACGTATGGGTGGAGGAATTGCAGCAGCGCATGGCCAAGCAGCAAAAGGAGCAGCAGGCTGCATCGGCAGCGGAGAAGCTCCGTCTGAAGGAGGCTCACTGGATGCACTGCCCGAAATGCGGCCAGAAGCTGTCAATGGAGAAATGTGGAGCGGTGGAGATTGACGTCTGTCCGAGTTGCAAGGGGGTGTGGTTAGACGCGGGTGAATTGGGCACTATCGTGGAGAACGCGGCCCAAGGCAGTTTCTTCCACAACTGTCTGCGAATTCTGCGTGGGCGCTAACCACTGATCATTCCGGTTAGTCCAATGAGCGTTCAAGTTGAGCCTATCATTAGCCCCGGGCTTCAGCCCGGGGGCGCGCACCGCCATCGAGACCGACCGCTTCAGCGTCTTTACCCCCATAAGAATATAATACAACGAAACAATACCTATGAAATGCCCCATCTGCCCAGATACAGACCTTGTCATGACCGAACGACAAGGGGTGGAGATTGACTACTGCCCCAAGTGCCGCGGCGTGTGGCTTGACCGCGGTGAACTCGATAAGATCATCGAGCGCTCGGTCTCGTCCCCCACGGCGGCTCCGGCACCCAATCCACCGCCCAACGTACCGCCCGGTTACGGCGGTTACCCACAAGGTTACTCCGACCACCACGGCCACCATGACAAGCACGGCGAGCACGGTGGCTACCGTCGAAAGTCGTGGCTTGGAGAGATATTTGACTAGCCCGGTGCCACCGCCAGCGCATCTGGCCGGCATCGCCCGGCTGGCGTCCGCCAGCTTGGGCGGTGCGGTGTTGCTCCACCTATGACCACCAAGGCCCTCTTGCTCTCGCTCGGCAATGCCGCGCTCTATCTGGTCGCTTGCGCGCTCCTTGGAACCGGCCTGCTGCTGGAACTTAGTACACGCCGCCATAAATACAATGACGTATTATTATTGCCTTTTTTGCTCTAATCCGCCAACATATTCTCGCTCATTTGAGCGAGAATATGCCACGCACAAGCCCATACAACATCAATCTCAGTGATGCCGAGAGG
>CAINDV010000482.1 GCA_903847485.1 uncultured Verrucomicrobiota bacterium | reverse complement strand
GTCGGTACGTTTCCCGTTTGGACGTACCAAACCCTGCGAAATCAGGGGCTTCAGAAGGGGCACGCTCCAGGGTACCAGTCCTTTGCGCCCTAGTTCTCGCAGACCTTCGATCTGAAAGACCCGCGTGTCGCGTGGTGCCATTGACAGAGGCAGGTTTCCCGTATTCCGAGCGATTGTCAGTTCCCCCGAGTAGTTGCCAAGAAGTTCCTTCATCCTGTAATTGCCATTTTCCACCTTCGCGAAATGCATGGTTCCTTCGACCTGTTGATCCGAGGAATTCGACACCACCACGATCACGCTTCCGTTTTGGTCGATATAGGCGAACCCGCCCAAACTGTCACCCTGAAAGGAGACCGGACAGGAATCGCGAACGTCGGATTCCGTTAAGATGGGAGCGATCGCTTCCAGGCGCGCCCTCTCATCATCCCGAAGCCTGGTTTTTCCCAGGTTGTCTACATACACAAACCAGCCCGAAGGTCTGTTTTCCGGCTTGAGATTCGCCAACGCTGTATCACTCACAAAATATCCTCCAGGAACACCCGCCAAGCGCCAGCCCAACGTCTTCGGTTCGAACCAATACCAGAAACCCGCATCGCCTGTGCTTTCGCTCTGGCGTTCCAGATCCGTCGAGTAGTAGAACGCAGGCCCGAAGGGATGCTTGGGGATGTGCGCCCTCACCAAGGCGACGATCGGAGTATCCACTACACCCGCGTCCCAGTATCCGCGGTTGAATGCCTGTGGAGCCCTTCTGACCGTGCCATCGGAGTTCGCGATATGAGTCCATCCGACTGAGAGCCACTCATGCTTGAGATACTTGCGCGCCCAAGTCGTGTCTTTTCCGGCGTTCTTTACGGCGTTGTCGAGATTCGACTGCCAAGCGTCCATATGCGCACCTAGCGGAAATTCTGGCGCGCGGGCTGCATGGCTTCCCATATAGGTTGATGCTGTCCAATACGAAGGAATTGTACGACCCTCATCCGATTGGAGCTCGACGTTGAAGAACCAGTTTTTTGCAGGGAGTGCCCTTAGGTAGATGCGGAAATCGTTTCCGGTTCCCCTCGCTCCCGCCACGTAGGGTAGAATCTGTCCGCTCATGAGCGGCTCGCGTCCCGCCGAGCGGATTGTTTCGGCGATACTCGTGTAGAAGCGTGCGAACCGTTCCGCCTTAAAATCGTTGTAGCGCGACCAATATTTGGCCTTGATCACCGCAGTCCGCTCCAAAACGGTCGATCCAGACACGACAACGCCTGCCCAGCGCTCGAAGTCGTCGATAACGCGGGGGTGGAAATCGTGATTGCCCCCGTAAAGCCCCACCACGAAATCCGCAGCAAATATTCCACGTGCGTGGATTAGGTTGGCTAATGTGCCAAGCTTGATCCCTGCCCAATCCCCGAAGGTTGCATTGACAATTCCTGTCGGCCAATCGGCAGTGTCCAGCGGCATCATCGGCGTCACATAGCCAGCCGCAGGGTACATGATCTTTCCGTCCCAATCCTGAGCAAAATATTTGTCCTTGCGCGGGGTCAGCCATTCACCCCATTGCTGCCATCCTTCGGTGCGGCTCATGTCCCCGAACCCCAGAGACGAATCGCCACCTGTCGCGGCCAAGTATTCATAGCCCCAGGCTACGCAGCTCATGACGGGCACAGTGCCTCTGGACTGAACATCTTCACTCGCCTGGATCATAAATTGAAGATTCTCATTGTGGAGATCGGGCATGTTTTCCCAAAAGAGTTGTTCCGGCCATTTGTAGTTTCCAGCACCCCACGGATAGTCGTAGATCCCGTTGTGCTCACCCACGAACGGTGGGAAATCGGCATTGGGGCCCGGCGTGCTCGGGTGCGGAAGATCAAGGCAAAAGGCTTGAACACCTAGGAGTAGAGCGCCTAGCAGGAGAATTCGCATAAATTTGGATTGCATGATTCTCGCCCTTGTGAACGTTAATTGTGAAGTCCATGTCGCATTTATGCTAGCAAAATCGCAAGCGGTTTACCATCCTTTATGGTACCTCTATTCATTCGTTTGGGATCGGAAAATCGAGTGACACTGCAGGCATGGATGCCGGAAGTGCACCCGTTGAAAACGGGCCCACAGCGGTGAGTTGCAGGAAGCAACGAATGAACGCATGTTAGCCGAGGCGAAAAAGGGCAACGAAGGATGGCGTGTTTGCAGCCGATTTGACCGTGAAGG